>JAEWWQ010000088.1 GCA_023458855.1 Bacillota bacterium | reverse complement strand
GTCTGGAACAGACGGCGGAGAGTCTGGATATTACCCCGGAATATCTTAGTACACTTTTTAATAAAGAGATGGAGATTAATTTTTCTGCATTTGTAACAGAGTTCCGGATCAGTCATGCGAAGCGGCTGCTAAAGGGAACAGATATGAAGATCTATGAGATTGCAGATGCGGTGGGATATCATGATTCTAAGTATTTTATGCGGGTATTCAAAGAAATACAAGGGGTATCACCAAAAGAATACCGAACCAGGAGCTAAAGTGCGCACAAAGGAGACGGGTATGAAAAAAAAGAAAGTGCTTAATGCTATTGCAGTTCTCATGACTCTCTTTGTCACAGCTTCCCTGATGGGAGGGTGCACAAAAAAAGGAGAAATCGAGAGTGCCGACAGGGTAACAAGGGAAAAGCTTGTATTATGGTCCTATTATGAAACAGATGCGCAGCAGTCAGCGTTGGATAAGCTGGTGCAGGATTTTAACCACGCTCAGGAAAACTATGAAGCTGTATGGGAATATGTACCAATGACAGAATTTACAAAGCGTCTTGCAATCGGAATTACGGAAGAAGAACTGCCGGATCTCGTTATTATAGATAATCCGGATATGAAGAAGTATATTAACCTTGGCATGTTTGAAGATATCAGTGCGTGCATAAAGACCTGGAAAGTGGAGACATACGATCAGCAGTCCTGGAGTTCCGTACAGCAGGAAGAGGCAATTTATGGAATTCCATTTTGCCGTAATAATCTTGCGCTTGTTTACAATAAAGACATGCTCGAAGCGGTTGGAATGGATCCCCCTTCGGACTGGGAGACCTTTGTTGAAGCTGCCAGAAAGCTATCTTCTGAGAAGACCTATGGATTTGCAATGTCTGCACTCGAAGGAGAGCAATGCAGTTTTCAGGTACTGCCATGGATTCTGGCAGAAGGGGAAGAAATAGAAACGATTGGAACGCAGAAAACGGAACAGGCCTATGAAAAAATCAATATGTTAATCCGAAGCGGATATCTGGACCACAATTGTGTGAATTGGTCTCAGGTAGATATTGCGAGAAAATTCATCCATGGAGAAGCTGCAATGATGGAAAACGGACCATGGGTAATTCCCATGCTTCAGGAGTCCGGTGTTGACTATGGCGTTGTGCCATTGCCATTCGGTAATACCAAAACTGTAATAAGCGGTGGAGAGAACCTCGGTGTAATGAAGGGGAGAAATATTGATGGCGCTATCGCATTTCTGGAATATTATAATCAGGATGAAGTGATGTCAGACATCTGCAGAATGGCGTATGCCTTACCCCCGAAGAAGGAGCTGTCCAGGCAGGCAGCCGCTGAAAATCAGGACATGTCCGTATTTGCAAAGCAGATGGAATATGCGGTGTCACGGTCTTCCTTTAAAGACTGGTCCGCAATATCGGATGCAATATCGGATGCGACCTATGCTATTTTTACGGGAACCAGGACTCCGGAAGAAGTCAGTGCACAACTGAGTGAGAAAAAATTCTAAGCTGCAAGGTGGATTATTTTAAGAAAGGTTACTTGAATATACTCCACCAAATTTAAATAATTAGAATTACAATCAAAATAACCCTCCTTTACAATACAAATATCAGAGAAAGAAACTGATATACAAAAAAAGGAGGGTTATTTTTTATGAGAAAGAAAGTAGTATCCATTTTACTTTC
This sequence comes from Bacillota bacterium, assembly GCA_023458855.1. GTDB lineage: Bacteria > Bacillota > Clostridia > Lachnospirales > Lachnospiraceae > SZUA-378. Next base: position 4,690 of record JAEWWQ010000088.1, on the reverse strand, counting down.
TGTTGCAGTGACCTGTACGATGTTAGCAGGATGTGGCGGCGGTTCCAAAGACACATCAGCGGCAGCGACAGAAGCAGCCAGCGAAACCGTAAAAACGGAAGTAACAGAAGAGACAACGGCAGCAGAAACAACAAACACCGGGGATCGTAAAGAAGTCATTATCTGGGATTATTTTGAGACAGACGCCCAAAAAGCAATGATGGATAAATTGATTCAAGGGTTTAACGAATCACAGGATGAATTTGCGGCAACACATGTGTATGTTCCATTTGCTGATTATGAGAAACAATTGACACTTGGTATTGCATCAGGAGAACTTCCGGATCTTGTTATCATGGATGGCTGCGGTATGGCATCCTTTATTGAACTTGGTCTGATGGCGGATATCTCAGACGCGGACATTGCATGGGATGAGTACATACAGGGACCAATGGATTCCACAATGTTAGATGGTAAGCACTACGGCATTCCATTTGCGACGAACTGTACAGCACTTTTCTATAACAAGGATTTATTTGATGCAGCAGGAATTGAATATCCAAATGAAAATACCACATGGGATGAATTTGAAAAAATGGCGAAAACACTTACCAAGGACGGCGTAAGCGGATTTGGTAATGCAGGTGTCAACACAGATGAGGGTACATTCCAATGCTTACAATGGTTATATACGGCAGGCGGATCTTATACAGATATCAAAGGCGGCGTTGCAGCATACGACTTAATGCAAAGAATGGTAAAAGAAGGAAGCTGGACAAAAGAAGCGGTTAACTGGACACAATCAGATGTTAATAATAACTTTATGGCAGGCAATATTGCAATGCAGCAGAACGGACCATGGCAGATTCCTGGTATCAAGGAAAATGCACCGGAGTTAAATTATGGCGTTACAACATTACCGAAATATGATGCGAATGCAGGACAGGCAACCTCTATTCTCGGTGGTGAGAATATGGGTGCCGTAAAGAAAGATGATACATCAGGCGCAGTTGCTTTTATTAAATATTATGATCAAACAGAAGTTATGGTTGATGCCATGAAGATGTATGGTTCTTTCCCACCAAAGACAGAAGCAGCAAAAGATGCTTACTGGACAGAAGACCCGATTCAGGCAGCCTTCATTCAACAGTTGGAGACTTCCATTCCAAGAGGACCATCACCGGCCTGGCCATCTTATTCAGCAGCTATTCAGACTGGATTCCAGGAAGTAATGACTTCTGCAAAGACACCGGAACAGGCAGCAGAAGATACCCAGGCAGCAGTAGATGCAGTAAAATAGAGTGCATCCTCCCTAGATGTACGATAGACTATGAGGGCTGTTGTGAATAACGACAGCCCTCATTAAGGATTGACAGGTAACCTGACAATTCCATGATAGAAAGGAGCATGTGTTGTGAAAAAAAGTACAAATAAAAAAACGGCAGCTTATTTAGGAATTGCATTCTCATTACCTGCCTTGATTTATATGATGATATTCATTGGGTATCCAATGATCCAGAATCTTATTTTAAGTTTTAAAAATGTAGATGTGTATACCTTTGCAAGACCTGAGAATCAGGCATTTGTGGGGTTACAGAATTATCAGGAATTATTTACGGATGCCAATTCCGTATTACCAAAATCAATCGTAAATACGGTTATCTTTACAGTGGCTTCTATTTTTTTCCAGTTCGTAATTGGATTTGGTCTTGCCCTTCTATTTCATAAAAAATTTCCAGGTTGCTCCTTCTTCAGGGGTGTTACCATGATATCCTGGTTATTGCCTGTGACAGTTGCAGGTTTGCTGTTCAAATTCATGTTTCAGCTGAACGGTGGAATTATCAATCAGTTCTTAATGTCGATGCACATCTTAAATCAACCAATAGAATGGCTGTTAAATGGAAAGCCAGCAATGGTTGCAATTGTGACTGCGAACATCTGGATTGGTATTCCTTTTAATATGATGCTTATTCTGACCGGACTTACAACAATACCGGAAGAGATATATGAAAGTGCGGGACTGGATGGAGCAAATAAGTTACAAACATTATTCCAGATTACAATACCAATGATAAAACCGGCAATTATGTCAGTTTTAACATTAGGTTTCGTATATACATTCAAAGTATTCGATCTGGTATGGGTTATGACAAAAGGCGGACCTATCAATGCAACAGAACTTGTCTCGACCTATGCATATCGGCTTTCCTTTGAAGAATTCAAGTTCAGTTCGGGTGCGGCAGCAGCAAATGTATTATTTGTAATTCTGCTTTTCGTAGGCTTCTTCTATATTCGGACAATAAGCGATGATGAGGTGATGTAGTATGAGAAAAGAAACGAAAAAGAAATTGGGACTTTTAATAATTGGTGCCCTTGTATTTGCGGTATTTATATTTCCTCTTTACTGGATGGTCGTAACTGCGCTGAAGTCACAGGTAGAGATTTTCCAGATTCCGACACCGATATGGCCGCATAAGCTTAATCTGGAAGCATTTCAGAAGCAGTTTTCCTCCTCAAGCGACACTTTGAGAGGATTTAAGAATAGTTTGATTATCTCTGTCGGAGCGATGACAATATCGACAATACTATCGATACCTGCTGCATATGGGCTTGCAAGGTTTAAATTTAACGGTAAAAAAGTGATTATTCTATTATTTCTAATTACACAGATGTTACCGTCTACGCTAGTGCTGACTTCTCTGTATATCATGTTCTCTAAGTTAGGGTTATTGAATAATTATTGGGCGCCGATTCTTGCAGATGCAACACTGGGGATTCCTTTTTCGGTAATTATACTAAGAACGTATTTCTTATCGATACCAAAAGAATTGGATGAAGCAGCGAAGATAGACGGTTGTGGTCATATTGCTGCATTTATCAGGATCATGCTTCCGATTGCCAAACCGGGCATTGTTGTATCAGCAGTATTTTCATTTGTATATGCCTGGGGTGACCTGATCTATGGTATTACATTTATGACGAATCCTTCCATGAGACCGATTACATCAAGTATTTATAATTATGTACAGCAATATCAGACATTATGGAATTCGACAATGGCATTTGGTATCATTGCCATCTCTCCGGTAGTCATTATATTTATCTTTATGCAGAAATATATTGTAAGCGGATTAACGAACGGAGCCGTGAAGGCATAAGTACAAATAAGTCTGTGTTGGAATGAGAAGGAGATGTTTTCGGGCATTTCCTTTTCTATTTTTTGATTCTTTGTTATAATGATAATATTGGTGAGCAAAGTGAGGCGATTATGATGATAACAGGAACACAGGAAATGGCAGGAGGAAGGCTGATTCCACTAAAGGGTGTCTCTAATACAAGAGATCTCGGGGGGATTCAGACAATGGATGGCAGAAGCATCCGATATAAGAGGCTGATCAGAAGTGGGACTCTTGAGAAAGCAACAGGGGAAGATATTCGTATTCTGACTAAAGATTATCAGATGAAGACAATTATTGATTTTCGTAACACCGTTGAAAGAATCCAGAGACCGGATCCGCAGATAGAGGGTGTTACAGTTTATGTAAATCCGATTATGGAGGATGCTGTTTTTGGGATTACGCATGAAGAAAACGGAAGAAAAGACAAGCATCCCATTGAAGGGCTGATACGGTATTGCCAGGGGGTAAATAATGATGCGGAAGGCATAATTGCAAAAATGTATGCCAATTTTATTCTGAATGATTTTGGAATTGCGCAGTATCGGAAATTTTTCCGGTATTTATCAGAACATCATAACGGAGCAGTCTTATGGCACTGTACCGCCGGAAAGGACAGGGTCGGTACGGGAACAGTACTGTTGTTAAGTGCACTTGGTGTTGACAGGAAGACGATTATGGAGGACTATATGAAGACGAATCTATACGTAAAAGAAGAAACAGATTATCTGATAGGGGAAGCCAGAAAAGCAGGAGCAGATAAGGAAACACTGAAAGCAATCAAAGTACTGTTAGGTGTGTGCCGGGAGTATATGGAGACTGTTTTTGCCACGATAGAGCAATATTATGGAAGTATGCAGAACTATCTTGAGGAGGCTATGGGACTGACAAAAGAAAAAAAAGTGCAATTACAGGAGATGTATTTGGAATAGATGATGACACGGGAAGAAGCAAAAGAGATAAAAATGATTGTAAGTGATATTGATGGAACTATCCTGCCTTATAAGGAAAGAATCATGCCTCAGGAGATTTTCGGGCTGATTTCGCAACTGCATGAAAAAGGAATTCATTTTATGATTGCAAGTGGAAGGGATGCGGAGAGCATAAGGGAACTATTCGCCCCTGTAAAGGATAAAATCGGCTGTATCAGCGGAAACGGTGCAATCTATGCAGAAGGAATGGAAACGGTATTTACCCAGTCCTGTGATCAGACTTATATCCGTTCTTTTCTGGATTTCCTTACAGAAGATTCCAATCTGATGCCGGTGATTATGACGGAAAAAAATTATTATCTGGTGATCAGGGAAACAAAAGAAGAGGTACAGACGAAAAGAGAACTGGCAAAACGCAAGTTCGGGCGCGCTTACATAGAAGTAAGGTCACCTTATGATATCCCCGAAGAAATATGTAAGATCGGTATTTTTCAGAAACGTTTATTAGACGAAGAGGAAGTCAGGATATTGCGGGACAGATGGAGCCAGTTGGCAATTGTATGCGGCGGAGGTCCATGGCTGGATGTTACGCAGCAGGGGGTC
>JAEWWQ010000087.1 GCA_023458855.1 Bacillota bacterium | reverse complement strand
TTGCACACCATCTTCTTTTTCTTTATAATCCTTACTATTGATGGAATCAAAGTACAGGCTTCTAACATGGTAGGAACCTTCTCTTGAATACCAATCCGGTCGTAAAAGTACTTGTATTTCTTCCTGAAGGCGTAAGCTGTCTGTATAGGATAAGTGGTATTTTTTTTCATTTCGAAACACTGTTAACGACTCTTGCAAATAATCATCTCCTTTGTGCTGATAATATACAACTGCTATTTTACAAAAACACAGTTCTCTGCTACCTCAATAGTTCCCTCACAATTAATTTGTTGTCCCTGACTTGATATGGTAACCTCGCCATCATTAACTGTTACACTATTTGCCGCCTGCATTCCATCATCATCAGCCTGAATATTAATATTTCCCCCCGAAATCAAAATAGTTCCTTTTTCGGTATCCTCTTGATTCTTGGCATCTATTCCATCTTTTCTTGCAGAAAGGGATAAGGAACCGCCCTGGATAGAAATACTGTCTTTGCTGTCTAAGGCATTATTAGCTGCATCTACGGTAACCGTACCAGATTTCATCTTAAAATCTGCACGCACTGAGATACCATTATGGTAATTTGCCTTAATGGTCAAGGTTCCATCGCCTCTGATCGTCAGGTCTTTCTTGCTATAGAGACAGGCATTCGGCTTTGTTTCGCCATTTGCGAGGTTATAGGAGCTTCCATCTGTTAAAAAATTATCGCCCTTTATGTACAAATCTACTGCCGAAGCATTTTCTACGTATAAAGGAGCGGAATCCATGCAAGTAAGGTCAAGGGCCTCAATATTTAAAATCACTTTTTCTGTTTCCATGGAATTAACTACAATCTGACCATTGCTGCAATTTCCGGTCACTGTATAAGTTCCGTCTTTGTAGATCACTACTTTATGATTATCTATGGCAGCCATTGTCTCATCACTTACTGTGATTCCATCCTCTGAAAAAGAAATCATACAATTTTGACCGGAATTCTGTGTAACTACTAATTCCTGTCCCTCTTTTATTCTAAAAACGGTAACACTTGAGGCTAACACAAATAACAACAATATAAGCATAATTATCTGACTTTTGTACTTTTGCATCATATTCACTCCACTTTTATAAAAATTACTGTATCTCAATAAGTTCTTTTGTATCTTCTCCGGAATTATCAGCTGAATAGGAATAACCATAAAATGCACCATCTTCTTCATTGATATAGTCATAGCCTAAATTATAGTATGATAATGCGGTCGTTAAAAATTCACTTCTAAGCGTTATGAAGTTACGAATTCGTTCACCTTTATCCCACCAGTAACAATCAGACCATCTGCTGCTGTTAATAATGCTTGCATAAGAGTAATTGCGCTCATACCATGAAATACTGCTGACTCCGTCTTTATTTTCTATTTCATCTGTTTGTAAAAGTTTTTGGATTGCCGGTTGAAATTTATTGATCCATTCTTGATAGACCAATTCTGCGAAATCTTCATGCTGATAAAGTTTTAGCCAATATCCATCAACTGTTTCATCTAAGTCATCGGCCATTCTGTCCATGATCCAGCTTCTGGTTACATCTTCATCCTGTATGAAAGAGTGTTCTACATCCCATAGATAAGCAGCATGCAGGAGCCCATCTCCTTTTTCGTCCGAATCCTTATAGAAATAAACACTTCCTGTCATTGAGGTATCTTCATTCAATTCATACATAAGCCATTGATCTGCAAAAGACTCCAAATCAATATAATCGCCATAGTATTTACCAAGCTCGTTATAACCGGTATCTGAATATAATGCGTCTTCAAATTCCTGCCAAAAATCCGCGACATAGTTTACCTGATTTTCAGACGCATAAACATTGCTTTTTAAAGTAATGCTGATTCCGTGATCGCTGATAAAACGACTCTGCTTTTCATCATAATCCTTGGAATCCAATTCTAACAGATATCCGCCGGTACAATCATCAGGTTCATTCTCAATAGAATACCAGATCCTGGTAGCAGGTGTTTCTTCGCTGGTCCAGACCTTCTGTGAAGAAGTATCTATGCCATTGACATTTAATTCTTTTGTCTGGTCATATAAATCGTTCAAATCAAAGCGATTTTTATCTATTTCCATCTTTTCGGCCAATAGGTACATACCTAAGTATTCGTTATTGATATACAGATTAATTAATCTAGATTCGGGTGCATATGCAATCTGCATTTCTTTTGCCATGTCTTCAACAATCTTATAACTGAAAAGTGAATTATCACGATAACCTGGTAATAATACATAATCATTGTTTTCACCCATATTCAATAAATCAACAGGTTTTTTCAATCTGACAGAATATCCCTTTTTCAGAGCTTCCCAAGAATCATTTCCTCTTCCGGATACGGTATCCAGTGCTCCTGAATAAGCAGTTGTTCCAGATGCATCTAACAAAAGCAGATTTCCATTCAGTTCATGATTTTTATCCTCTTGAAGGTATTCCAGACCATTGGCAGCATAAGTATCGACGAAAACAGAGGGAATAGTATTATTGATCTGAAATTGAATCTTATAATCAATGTCCCCAAATGCATAACTCGTTTCTGTGGTACCTGAAGCAACGCTCAATTTTAAATCGGTACCCTGCTTAAAGTTAAGACCCATATTCCACGCAGGCGAGGTACTTCCATCCGGTATTGCAAAACACAACGCATCCTGAGTCTCTGAATAATATCCGGCTATCTTACGTTTCTGCCCATCTACTTCAACAGATAGTGAGGAAGAATCAAGCGTATCAGCTGTCTGAAGTGACAGCACCGGCAAGTTATTATTCATTTCCCACATTTTCCAGTCACTGGTCTTATATAAGTTGCTTAGTCTGAACAATCTGTCATTTAAAGCTTGTAGCATTGGCCTGGCTTCTTCAGGCGGGGTCTCGTCACCCCGGTTATTATTATATAAAACAAAGGTGCCATTCAGTTCATTATAGCAATACTCTGTAATTCCCGTTGAGGTATCACCAGCGACGACAGCTGTACCGTTGGCAGCATAATTTACACAGTCAATGATCTTCCCGGAATTCTTTCCGGCAATTCCGCCTGCTACTTCACCGCTTACTTCGGACTGATTACAACAATTTGCAATCACAGCATTATCAGTAATAGAACTGGCAATGGCACCTGACAATACCCCATGTATTTTTCCACCGGCTACTGTCAGATTACATACTGTTCCGTCCAGATTCAAAAACAATCCCGCTTCTCCGTCTGGTGCAGTAAGATTCAGATTCAGGATCTGATGACCACTTCCGTTAAATACTCCCTGGAACGTATTTTCACTATCCGGCACTCCGATTGAAATACCGTTGGGAATAGATGACAAATCAATATCAGCCAATAGATTCACATATTGTCCGCTGTAAGTTGTTCCGGAATTTACAGTTTCGGCAAAAAATAGAAACTCATTCAGATTTCTAATCAGGAATGGTGTTTCCAGGGTACCTTCGCCTTCCAGTGCAGTTATTACGGAGTCACTATTCATAACAGCTTTGGCCGCCTCCCGGTCTATTACACCGGAAGCAGAAAGAAGAATGTATATTACACAACATAAGCCGCCCATAATAATCAATATGTCAATCATAATTTTTCTAGTAAATGTATTTTTCATTGTCTTTTGCTCCATCAATATGATTTCTATGAACGATTACAACACGCAGGTTACTCATTGTCAACTGTAAAAGTATTACAGATCGCATCTATGGAAAAATCGGCTGTACCATCATGTGTAAGGCTCTTATCAGGTACATACCCTGTTATTTCCGTACAGAATCCATCTTTCCAGATACCGCTGACATTCGTGCTACTATAAAAATGGTAAACGTTACCCCTCATTTCAGGAATACTTATTGCGAGGTTATTTCCATCTGCCTGTATTTCAAATGCTGACAGAGCCTCATTTTTTTCATCCGTCATAACAATCTTCTGTCCTGACTCAAACATGGAATCTGACTGTAATTCTATAAGACCCTGCTCTGAATTATCCTTACAATCATTAGTAAAAGAGGAACTTCCAATCAACAGACCGCCGTTCACCTTCGTCCCATCGGAAGCGTTTAAAACATGCTCTGTCGGTGTAAATCCAATTATAGTTCCACCGTTAATTGTAATATTTTCATTTGTATCTAACACATCATCATTGGCATTGATAACAAAATAACCGCTATTTATAGTCAGATGCTTTGCGGTATTGATTCCATCATCATTACTGTCTATATAATAAGTACCACCATTAAAAGCAAGTTCGGCATTTGATTCAATACCTTCCAAAGCACCGGTTATGTTTATTTTTCCGTCATTACCATTTATTGTCATTGTCATATTCGTGGAGATGGCACCTTCACTCTTATTGTCTGAAGAGTAGATATCCATGCTGTCGGAACCATTGATCGTATTGTCAGAAGTGTCTGCAAGTACAATATTGATCCCGGGTATTTCGATATCTCCTGTTTCCAGAACATTCTTTATCGTAATGGCAGGACCGTACTGATTTATGATATCCGTGCCGTCCAGTATCAGTGTTACTTTTGCATTTCCATCATAAATGGCATCTGCTCCCAAATCGACGGACAGCTGTCCCTTCATCTTCCCCTGAATCGTATAGATTCCTGGTCGTGCGATAACAACAGAGTCAGTAGAATCCTGAAATTCCCCGTTTTGATCCATGTATACTTCGTGAATTATTTTAATCCCATTGGATTCCGGAGCAACCGAACAGTTATTCAGATTAATTGTAAACGGTTCCGTATTAAGTTGCGTATTTACTTCCTGATCTTCTGCTTGTTCTGCTGGTCTGCATTCAATAGGATAGGTAATGTTATCATAAGTATAGTAGATAACATTATATTTGGAATCGCATGTCAGGCTCTCGCTTACGCCATCTTTGAACTGGAACTGTATATTCCAATCTTTTTCCGATATATCGCCAGGTACCTCAAAATACCATGTATGATCCGTCTCTGAATATTGTGCCTGCGATACATTCCCATCCGCAGCTTCCATAGATGCTGACATAAGTGTATTAGCAGCCGTGGAAGTAAGCGTAGGAACATTATCCGTCAATTGCCATAAATACCATTCGGAAAGGGCATATTTAATACTCAGTTCATTAATCATATCATTTAAATTTGAAACCGCTTTTTTACGAATCTTTGAATCTGCTTCTAAGCTGGTATGATTTTTAATTTCAAAATTCCCGCCCTTATTTGTATAGCAGTTGATAACAATGCCACCTTCTGTATTGCCGGCGATATTTTCTGCACCATCAGGAGCAAGATTAACGCAGTTTATAATTGTTCCACTGCAAGTACCTGCAATACCACCTGCATTTTCTCCGTTGACAACTGCCATATTATAACTGTTTAAGATAGCTGCATTCTCCGTAGCGGACCCTGCAATTGCACCACATACATTTCCCTGAACAGTGCCATTGACTATGGAAAGATTACTAACGACCCCATCCAGATTTACAAAAAGGCCTGCGGTGCCGGTTGTACTGATATTCAGATTCTGAATTTTATGGGATGCACCATCAAAAATTCCGGAAAAATGGATACCGCTATCGGCAACCCCGATCATAGGCCAGTTTGCTACTGATTCCAGATTCAAATCCGTACACAGTGTTACATACTGACCGGCATAACTATTACCTGCATTGACGCTGGAAGCAAAAAATAAAAATTCCTCCAGATCAGTAATTTGAAAAGGGTCTTCCTTCAGACCACTTCCAGATAAAACAGTAACTTGGTCTTTTCTATTTTCTGCTGCAGGAATAAATACTGCCATTGCAATTAAAACAATGACACATAATATAAAAATTAAAGTACTTTTCTTTTTCTGATTTGCCCAATTCACTTTCCTGTCAAACATTATATAATCCTCTCAGTATACAGAAATATCAATTTTAGCGCTAAATATCACAATACAACGTTATGCAGAAAAAGTCAAATTTCTACAATAATTTTAACGATAAAAACTCGCGTAAAAAAAAGCACCAGCCGAAACTGGTGCTAATGGTAAATCAATAGAATGAAAGTGCTCTTTGAAAAGCTGATAAATGATTTTGAGAAGCATTTCTTAAAAAAGTAAAAATTGTTTTTACATCATTTGGAATACTTTCTTTCAAAAATCGTTCGTACATTTCAATATTTTCAACTTCTTTTTTTACGCCTGCTTCAAGACTTTCTTTTATATCAGCAGGTATCTTAATATAACTTTTAGAATCATCGGTTGGAACTGTAATGTTGTATTTTGCAAATAATGATTTCAGATAGTTGATGTGATTTTCTTCCGAAACAATAATATTGGCAAATGGACGCTGCCGGCCGAATTTTTCTATTGCTGCAAGATAACCTGCTCTTGCCAGGAATTCGTCCTGAATCGCATATGTCAGCATATCTTCAAAATTTAAATCATTATCCGTTTTAGCAGCTTCCGCACCGTAATAATTATTTGCTGAGGTAATCTTGCGTTCATATTTTTGTTCTTCTGCAGCTTCCATATCCTTTGTAATATGAACGGTACCATGTGGGTGTTGCGGTGGTGCATAAATGGAATAAAGTTTGATCGGTTTATTTCCTGTATTAATCAGATTATGCCATTTTCCAGCTGGTATGATAAAGGCATAATCATCATATACTTTTTCCTGGAAAATCAGATAATCTTTTCGATCTCCCATCTTAACAAGCCCCTGTCCATCTTCTATTCTTATAAATTGATCTAAGTCAGGATGAATTTCTAACCCAATCTCTCCATTGACAGGAATACTCATCAAGGTAAGCTGAAGATGATTTCCAGTCCATAAAGCAGTGCGAAAGTTAGTATTCTGTTTTGTAACCTCCTCAATGTTAACTACAAAGGGCATCGGGCCATAATCTTTTAATTCACAGCTAAAGCGGCTTGCCGCCTCATCCTGTTTATTTGAGGGTAAATCAGTGTTATACATTGGCGCATTGGCAAATTCCGTAGTCTGATACGTAGTTTCAGTATTATGCATATTGGAAGCTACATGATACTGTGGAGAACTTTCATAATATGGATATTGTTGTTTATAATTATATATATTGTTCATTCCTTTCATGAACTTATTACATTATCTTATGAACAACACTCCCGGAAAGTGCTTTATTCTATCTTATTTATTTTTCTTTTCAAAATCTTCAATATATTGAATGATCAGATTTACCGTACCTTCAATACCAAGGATGCTACTATTAATACACAGATCATAGCTGTCAGCATGATCCCACTTTTTAGAAGAATAATAGTTATAATAGCTCTGGCGTTGTTTGTCTTTTTTTATGATCATGTCCTTTGCCTTGTCTTCCGTAAGCTGATATTTCTCCGAAATTCTCTTGATTTTAGTCCCCATATCACCGTAAATAAAAAGGTGAAGTGAATTCTTATGGTCTGCCAACGCATAATCGGCACAACGGCCAACAATAATACATGGTCCTTCACTGGCAATTTTTTTGATGGTATCAAATTGTGCCAGAAATACCTTGTGACTGATTGGCATATCTACGAAGGAAGAAGAATTATAGCCAAATGAATAGGTATCCATTACCAGATTATAAAGAAAAGAATTTGTCGGTCTCTCATCATGATTCTGAATCATCTCTTCACAAAAGCCGCTTTCCTTGGCAGCTCTTGATAAGAGTTCTTTATCATAACATTTAATACCAAAATACGCTGCTACTTTCTCACCTATTTCTCGCCCACCGGAACCGAATTGGCGTCCTATTGTAATAACTGTATTCATAGAATCACACCCTTTACATTTTATTTGGTAGTTTTATTATATACAATTTTTACAAATAGTTCAACCAAAAGTGATTACTTTTTACACCATTTTAACAATTAGAGGGATGATTTTAATGATATTGCCTCTGGTGTTGCCGCCAATCCACCGCTGCCGGTCTCACGTAAAGAAACATCCATTTTATCACCGATTTCCTTCATGGCATCTATGACCTGATCAGGCGGGATACGGCTCTTTATTCCGGCCAATGCCATATCTGCTGCTGACATGGCATTGACGGCACCGATTACATTTCGCTTTACGCAAGGTACTTCCACCAGACCTGCCACAGGATCGCAGACGAGACCGAGCAGGCTTTTTAATGCCAGCGCGGATGCATGTACAATCTGCTCATGAGTGCCGCCCTGCAGATAAGTCATGGCACCTGCCGCCATGGCGCTGGCAGATCCTATTTCTGCCTGGCAGCCGCCTGCTGCACCACTGATTGAGGCACGGTACGCAATTACCTGTCCGATTCCGGCACTTACATACATTGCCTTTAGGATAGCCTTCGTATCCGCCCGTTTGTCTGTAAAATAAGGAACAAGAACAGCCGGAAGTACACCACAGGAACCAGCCGTAGGGGCAGCAACGATCCGTTTCATGCATGCATTGGACTCTCCCATCTGTAAGGCCCCTGCCATAACACGATTCATATAACTTCCGCAAAGAGAATGTGGATTTTTTGAGAATACTTCCATTTTATATCCATCATTTCCAACAAGTCCGCTTGATGAAGTTAAGTCTTTTTCATACGTAGAGGCGGCTAACAGAATTGCATCCCATGTCTTGCGCATCTGGCACATAGAATCCTCTGTTGATACTTTGCGTTCCTCGCAATCATCTTCTAAGATAACAAGCCAGAATTCTTTTTGTTTTTCATTGCATATTGTTACAATATCCTGTAAAGATTCAAATGCCATACTGTTCTCCTTGTTACTGTTCGACGGTGTTGATATAGGTTACTTTAAGAATACCTTCTAAATGCTCTAACCAATGAATAGCTTCGGACGGTATCGGTTGGTCGGTTTCCAGAACCATAACAGCGTATCCGCCGCGTTTATCACGATATAACTGCATGGTAGCGATATTTACGGATTTATGAGACAGCATAGAAGTCACTTCAGCAACATGACCGGGCTGATCTATATTATGGACGATCAGGGTAGGCTTTTCCGATGTGAAATTGACGTCAATGCCGTCCAGCTTATTTATCATGATACGACCGCCGCCTATGGAGGAGGCCTGCACTTCTATCGTTCTCCCATTTCTGCCTTTTAAATCCAATAATGCGGTATTGGGATGCGCATCTTTTATCGTTTTATTTTCAAATCTAAATCTTAGGCCCTCTTTTTGAGCCAATTCAAAACTTTTCGGGATTCTGATATCATCAGGCTGCATGCCCAGTAAGCCTGCAATCAAAGCTTTATCGGTGCCATGTCCGCTTCCGGTGGAAGCAAAAGAACCATGTAAATAAATGGTCGCTTCACTCGTTATATCTTCTAGTAATTCGGCAGCAATCCGTCCAATTCTAACAGCTCCTGCAGTATGTGAACTACTTGGTCCTACCATAACAGGACCTAAAATATCAAATATGTTCAATTTCAGCCCGCTCCCATCTGCGACATTTGGCCGCTTATGAATCAACATTAAAGGAAAACCCTGCAAGAACTTGTTTGTTCTACAGGGTTTCCATTTATATATAAAATATACTTTTTTAACTTAAAAGTCAATGGCTTATTCATTAACAACAGATAAGATAAATC
>JAEWWQ010000086.1 GCA_023458855.1 Bacillota bacterium | reverse complement strand
GTTGAGACCTCTTCGCTTGAAGAAACTTCACTTGAAGTATTTTCGCTTGCGGTATTTTCATTTGAAGTTTCTTGCTCATTTACTACTTTATTCTCATATACTTCTTCCTCTTTTTTTCCGCACCCCGTTCCACATAAAATAATGAACAGCGCAATGTATAAACATGTAATACTACGCATCCCTTTCATTTCCTCTCCCCCTTAGGAATATTTTTTATATATCGAAGCATATCATTTCTTTTTTGAAGAATCAAATAAATATCTGCTATTTTTTGAATTTTTAATGCACTCCGTTGAATTATCTGGCATAATAAGAGTAAAGGTATACAATGACTATATATGGTACATGATATATCCATAGAACAGGCAAGCGTACTCTCTGGCTGTTCCGCAAGATTTTGTCTATGTATCGACCAAATTGTGTAGAAAGGATTTGATTCATCCATGAAAACATTCGAAGAATTGTATAATGAGGTTCTGGTTCGAACTCTGAAAGAGAAAGATTCCTCTTTTCTTGAAAAACTGGAGCTCTATGACACTCACCACCTTGACTGCCTGCTTTCCCCCGAAAAACATCCCTTGGTGCTGCATACAGGTGAATGCAGCTGTGAGGACCAAACTTGTGTCAAAGTATGTCCTTTCCATGCCATCCATCCAGGCGAAGCCGGTGAACCCGTCATTGACGAAGATAAATGCGCCGGCTGTGCCATCTGCATTCAGGAATGCCGTGCAAAGAATCTTACCGCCAGTAAAGATGTGATTCCGGCGCTTCGTGCTGTACGTTCCCACAAAGACCTGGTCTATGCTCTTGTCGCTCCTGCCTTCCTCGGACAATTCAGCAGTGCGGTTACCCCCGGAAAGCTTCGCAGCGCATTGAAAAAAACAGGCTTTGATGGAATGATTGAAGTTTCTCTTTTTGCCGATATCCTCACGTTAAAGGAAGCTCTGGAATTTGACAAAAACATAAAAACAGAACAGGATTATCAATTAACAAGCTGCTGCTGCCCAGTGTGGATTTCAATGATCCGCAAAATTTATAAAGAACTGGTCCCTCATGTTCCACCTGCTGTATCTCCGATGGTTGCATGCGGACGTGCAGTCAAAGCCCTGCATCCCAATGCTCTGACTGTATTCATAGGCCCTTGTCTTGCCAAAAAAGCAGAAGCCAGAGAAAAAGACATCGCTGATGCGGTCGATTTTGTCCTGACCTTCCAGGAGATACAGGATATCTTCCGTGTTATGGAAATCGACCCGGCAGCAATGGAAGAAAGTGAAAAGGATCATTCTTCCCGCGCAGGCAGAATCTACGCCCACACCGGTGGTGTCAGCGAAGCAGTTGTCTCCACGCTGGAGCAGCTAAGACCAAACCGTACGATTTCTGTCCGCACACAGAAAGCAGACGGTGTGCCGGGGTGCAAAGCGCTGATTCAGGATATTCTTTCCGGCAATAGCGATGCCAACTTCTTTGAAGGTATGGGCTGCGTTGGAGGCTGTGTCGGCGGTCCCAAGGTCCTCATTCCCCATGAAGAGGGACTTGTCCATGTAGAAGAATACGGCAATACGGCCCCATTTCAGACTCCAATTGACAACCCTTATGTAATTGAACTGCTCCACCGCTTAGGATTAGATACTGTCGAGAGCCTTCTTGAAAAAAGTGATATTTTCACCAGAGATTTCGGCGATCAATAAACTAATAACCATTTCGGAACTGCACATAACAAGGCTGGAAGAATCCACAACGTAAAAAAAAGTGAATTCTTCCTGTCCTCTGCTTATATCCGGTTTATACGAAATTCTGCTTCATATCCTCCAGCTTATTTATGATATCGACCGACAGCTCTGCCCTGAATAATTCAAAATTATTCCTGATACTATGTTCCGGAAATTCCCACCATTTTAATTCCTGTAATCGTTCGATCCATTCCTCCCTGCATCTCATCCGAATGACTCTTCCCGGATTGCCCGCTACAACTGCATACGGCGGCACATCTTTTGTTACTACGCTGGAAGCCCCGATCACTGCTCCGTTCCCAATCGTTACTCCTCTGAGTATACTGGCTCCCGCACCGATCCACACATCATGTCCGATCTGACATTTTTCAGACGCAGATTTCCAACTTCCGTCTCCACCCATTTGCCATTTCGGATATACCAGAAAACTATGCGTGGTAATATGATTCAGATCATGCGTATTTCCTCCAATACTGACATTCCATGAGATGGAATCAAAGGAACCCAATTGGACGTTTTTTATTATCGTATTCGCACCTGTGTAACAGAAACGTCCCATATTCGAATACACGACCTGATTGTTACGTTCCAGCCTTACTTTGTCACCCAGTATACTATGTTCTACCCTTGTATATTTATCTATGTACACGTCCGATCCAAGCGTTGATTCTATTACCTCAGCCTCATCTGCTATTTCATTATTTACGCCTTCTAATGACTTATTGTCTATCATTTTCTCCACGCCTTTGCTTTCATAATTCTGTTTCTATAACACCAGGTATCTATCATCTAAATATCAATCCAATATCTTCTTGTTATTCTGTCAGCACCATCTATTATATTTACTATCTTATCTTGCAGCACGCCACCATTTTTTTCTATGACGCTGGCAGAACCATAATTATTGTCATTACACGTAATCAAGACTTTGTTAAGACCTATAGACTCTTTTGTATACTTTAACGCCATAGAAAGCATAATAGTGCCTATCCCTTTATTCCATCTTGAATATCTGACTCCATAACCTATATTTCCCCCAAATTGCAGCAATGCATCCGTTAAATTATGACGAATTGATACTTCTCCAATAAATTCATCACTGTGTACCAACCATAAATATGTTGCCTTTACATAACCATCCGGCAAATTATGACCCATTTTGGAATTTTCAATATATTCGAAAATATCATATTGGGTAACATCTAAAAAATCATAAGTATGAACATTATGGTCCTTGTATTCTTTTATTGCATCCATATATGACTGATAATATTTTTTACCTGGTTTAATTAACTCCATTTACAGTTCCTCCTTAAACGGTATAAAGAATTCATTCACTGGTAAGATCTAAAACCATAAATACATCTGCAATACGATTTTCATTATACCGTTCCGTAATAATAAAGCCTGCTCTTTCATATAAAGCAATCGCTCTTTTGCTCGTAGATAACGTGTCCAAATACATTTTACTATAACCAGACTTTTTTGCTTCATAGATTGCTTTTGTAAGCAGTTTATTCCCTAAGCCCTTTCCGTGATATTTTTGCGGGAGGTAAAAAGATTTTAATTCACACTTTTGATTTTCTAATGTTTTAATAGCTACTGCACCTATAATATCGTCATCATCGAACATACACCAAAAATAATCAAAATGACTTTCAATATCACAATATATTCCATGGCGCCCGCTTAACTCTAAACA
>JAEWWQ010000085.1 GCA_023458855.1 Bacillota bacterium | reverse complement strand
TTTTTATTCCTTTGCTCATTTGTATCAATAATCATATACCTATTAGTGGTATAGCTGTGAATTTCCGTACTAAAGGCCTTATCCAATAGCTTTTTACGTATATTTACAACCATATAGCCGACACTTTCACCAGTCTCCGCACTGATTAACTGCTTTACAATTGAAAATACATTTGCCTTCTCATCCTCAAACAGCACATTATATCCAAAAAAGACTTCCTTTCCCTTGGCAGCCTCTGCAATATCTACCCAATCCTCCTCCAGCAGGTCATCTTTCGTATAATAATGATTCATTTTTGCTTTCTGGGTCGTATTCTTTGTTACAAAGAGCCAGTTTCCTTTATTATTAAGTATCGTCATGCTTTGGATCATTTGATTATGATTTGTCATATCATTCATAATGTTTTCCATGGTCAATTTATTTCTGGCCGTAAAATATCCTGTATCACTGTCATCCTTCAACATAATGTCCAGAAAAGTATCATTGGTCAGTACGGTTCTTATCGAATCCACTATTGTATTCATCTGAATCTCAATATTGCTGCTGGAGACTTGAAGATTATAATAGTGCGACTCCTGATAATTATTTTCGATTGTTTTTTTAGAAAACCCAAAAATAAAAATTCCCAGTATTATCATGATCAGACCGGATACACCCACCATCGAATAAAGAATTTGTTTTCGTATCGTACCTTGTACGAAAAAGCAAGTTAACTTTTTCCATAAGCCTTTCATTATTTTCATCCTTCCCGGCATGCCGCTACAAGCCCAAAATTTCTCTGGCTTCTTTTACTGTAGCAGGTTCAAAATCCATAGCCCGTATCAAATCCGCCAGTTTCCTTATTTCTTCATAATTGAACTTTGCATCCTTTCCATATTCCAGGTATCTGCTGTCTTCAAAACCAATCCTTACAACTAACGCTCCCATGGAAATAGCTGCTGCCAGAAAGTTCCAATTGTCCCTGCCAAAATGAGTCACTCCCCAAAAGGAATCTTTTGGAAGAAAAGAACGAAAAGCCATCAATGCTTCGACCGTTGGCTGCATACCTCCCATATGACCAAATACCAGATTAAATAACATCGGTTTCCGAAAAGGCATTTCCTTTTGAATGAATTCAACATTATGTATCATTCCAATATCAAACACTTCTATTTCGGGTAAGATTTTCTTTTCATAACAAACTCTTGCACAATAACGGATATCTTCAAAAGAATTCCGGTAAACAGCTTCTCCTAAATTCGTAGAGCCTCCGTTCAAAGAAGCGCTTTCTACTCTATTATATTGAAGAGGATTACAACGCTCCTGAATCGTCATGTCCGATATACCTCCGGTAGATGCCTGCACAATCACATCTCTTTTTTCTAAAATATTATCAAAAGCCTGTGATATGTTTGTAATATCCGGAGTCAGCTTTCCTTCTCTTGTTTTGCAATGTAAATGACACATGGAAGCTCCCGCATCAACACATTTTAACACATCTTCTGCCAGCACTTCCGGAATCAGGGGATCCGGTCCTGATACCGGTGCTACGGAAATAATGACTTTTTTCTTCGCATTACAATCAAAATTCAGCGGTATCATATCGTGTTCTCCTTTTCTTTCAATATTGTCGTCACAACTTTTTTTAATGTATCTTCTTCTCCAACATTTCCCGGGAAAATAATGTAGGGAATTCCCGGAAACTTACTATCTTCATCCGTTCTCCAGACAGGAATGCCAGGCTGCGCCTGCCCAAGTACAACTGCTTCTTTTACCTTGAGTGCCTTTACTCCCACATCGCTGGAGGTAATTCCTCCCTTGGCGATTATAAAAGATGGTTCTGCTCTTAATTCTCCTACCACTTTCTGTACCGCATCAGAAATCGAAACAGACCGAAGCAATGCTTCTTCTCCGGTATCTCCTTCTAATGTCAAAAGTGTCCGTTTTGTATATACAACAGGCGTTTCTCCATTCCGTATCAAACTTTCACACTGACTGATTATCTGCGATACTTCTTCGTTAAGCTTTCCTTCCAATACCAGATCCGTATTCATCTCCAGAAAAACAAGCCCCTTTACATTCTTTAGGTATTCAAGCTGAGCTGTTGTTTTTTTTGTATGAGAACCAATTACAACCATTCCCCCATACGTCGAATGTTTTTTTACCATCTCGTTTCCGGTTAACAATGGCTGACTAGAAATATTAGCAAAAATCTTGACAAAATCGGCAGCAATCCTGAACAGGAAACGTTTTCCATTTTTAATTGCCTTATATAAGGCAATTGCAAATACTTTCAGTTCCTCCTGCTCAAGTGCATTTACAACAACTTTTTGAAAACGTTCTACCTGCATGAGCTTTTCTTCTATCTCATTTATTTTTAATCCTCTTAAATCATCGATGGAAATCGCTGTCACATCTTTCGCCGGATAAGCTCCTTTTGTCTTCTCTTCTATATACAAGCGTAAATCCGAGTGCTCGTACGCAAAGGTCTTATCCTTTGCAAACTCTGTTTCTCCAGCGGGTATCAATTCATTTTCGTATTTTACATAATGGATATTATCTATCGTTAATCTGCCGCCGGCTTCAAAAAAAGGAATTATAATTTCTCCGTCTATCTCTTCCTTCTCTTCTTTTTCCAGTTCTTCCTTTAAAACCTCTGTTTCCAATGGAAAGTGACCCCGCAGCGTAGAATCACTTCGATTCATAATGATAAAAGGAATCCCCAGCGTTGCAGATACCCCGGTAACATTCCCTGCAATTTCTTTATGCAGCTTCTTTGTTTCCTCCTCAGTCGCTCCTCTCGAATTTGTTAAGATAAAAAATAGTTTATTGTTACTTAAGAATCCTCTTTCAATACTCTCCTTTGACCAGTCTGTAAAAACAGATATATGGTGCACCGACTGAACACCTGTTGGATCATCATCAAGTACTATTATTTTAAAAGGTGAAGAATCCGCCTCCTCTTTTAGCGTATTCTCTATCCATTCTTTTTTGTCTTCTTCATATTTCCAATAAGCTGATAATTCATACTTCTTTCTTATTTCATCATATCTTTTTCTTTCTTTTTCCCGCGAACTTACCTTTTCCAAATTTTA
>JAEWWQ010000084.1 GCA_023458855.1 Bacillota bacterium | reverse complement strand
CGTCTGGATAATACTTTAATATCTTCTGCGATCACATCTAAAACATGTTTTAATGTTTCCCGGTCCTCTTTAAAGTAATCTTCAATCGTAACGTCTTTCCCAGAATCCTTTAATAAAAATTTTACATAGGTCGCAGGGGCAAAGATATTATAAAAAGTCGCTGCCTCTTCTCCAAAAGCATCTGTTAATTCCTTAACCAGTTTCACCTGCTTTTCGATCCATGGATGGTGTTCGCCGATTGGCTCTATTTTCTTGAGTTCGCTAATACTTGCTCCCTTTGCAAGTTCTTTGTTTGGATATGCAAAAAATCCATCACTCATTAATTTCACAAAATCCGGCTGGAAATCCTGCACGAATTTTTTATGTCCTGCAATATTTTTTTGAACGATTTCTTCCTTCTCGACACCCTGATTGAATTCATCTCCGACTACAAAGTGAAACCAGAAACCTACCGGAACTCTTTCCACCGCTTCATTATTGAATGCTTTTAATACAATATCTTTCTTTGACATATTTTTCTCCCTTTTCTAATTTTATTATCAATTATCTTTCCGATACCAATGCTGCTTTCAACAGAATTAACATCGTTCACTCTTCCAGTTTTTTCTTCTTAAAAAAATACTCTTCATCTGATTTCTCCTCTCACCCAAAAGGTGCCAATCGGATTCGAACCGACGCATAAAAGTTTTGCAGACTTTTGCCTTACCACTTGGCTATGACACCGTAGTAATATAGATAGGAAGTTGTGAGGCAATTTCCTATAATGATTCAGGTGAGCAAAAGCTTATCTTAGAACTTGGCTTCATCAATTTGCACATATACTTGCAAAATAAAAATTGGGGCACAACATAGTTTGGTGAGCAACTGTATGAAGCCGCTGGTACTTAGAGCAGTTTTTTTGCTCTTATGTACCATAAGCTTTTGACACTTGAATCCTATGATAGAAAAAAAGCAGGAATTACAAGTTCCTGCTTCTTACATTGTTCTCAACATTTCTTTTACAAACTGTTCTATTAATCAAACAATGAAATCTGTCAACTACACTTGTATCGAAACAGCAACCACTTTTAGTTGTAAACAACCTATACAGCAGCAACAAATATTCATCATTTTCTTTATTGTGTTCAATTCTTTCATGCGATTGCTCCTTTCCCATTCCTACTTAATAAGTATGATTAGTATGTTTTAAAGGATATACTATTTACAATCACTTGTCAACTACTTTTTTGATATTTTTTATTGCAACTAAAAAGAGATTTCAAACAGCTTTCCTTTTGCTGCTTAAAACCTCTGGTTTTTCTGATTAGAAGGGATTATAAAATCTGCTTCCATCATAATATGTTACAACTAACCCTGCGATCATAAAAATAATTGCAAAGACAATGACACAATAATCATTTCTTTTTAAGGCTTTACCGGAGTACCAGGTTCTTTTCTTATATTTTCCGAAGCCCCTGAGTTCCATTGCATTGCTTACCACATCAATCCTGTCCATACTTGAGAAGACCAGCGGAAAGATAATAGCAGAGACATTCTTTATTCTCTCTTTAAAGGGTGCCTTTTTTGACATTTCAATTCCTCTGGCCTCCTGGGCATTCTTGATTTTGCGAAAATCATCCTGGATATCGGGTATATAACGCAATGCGATCGCAATCGCATAACCAATATTATAACTTACTCCTATCCGGTTCAAAGATGCTGCAAATTCAGAAGGATTGGTGGATACGATGAACATCAATACTGCGGGAATAATTGTAAAATACTTTATCATGATATTACATTCGTAAAATAATTGTTCCAACGTGATAGCATAGTTTCCAAACAAATGGACCAGTACCGTTTCGGTTCCGTATATCTTCGTTCCCTGATACGGTGCAAAGAAAAATATAGCTATCAGATTGATGCATAGAAAGATACTGATGAATCTAAATACCGTCCTGACCTGTTTCCATTCTGTTTTGGATATCCAGAAAATAAAAATGCTGAGAACGAACATCACTGCCAACACTCTGGTATCATATGTCATCATGCTTGTAATGGACCAAGTCAGAAAAAAAATTAATTTCGTTACCCCGCTAAGCCTGTGAATCCAGGTATCCTTTTCTTCATATGTGAGAATTCTTCCACTCATCCATTCTTTCCTGCCTTTCATATGAAATAAAATGATCCACAAAATCAGTAGCGTCCTCAATCCCGCATTTTACTGCCAGATCATAAAGTGATGTTTTTTTCAAATATGCCTTCGTAGTAATTTTCTCATTAGTCAGAATGCGTGCCGGTGTATCAGTTGCCAGCAGAAGTCCGTCTGCAATAACAATAGTACGGTCTGTATACTCCAGCATCAGATGCATATCATGCGTAATTATGATTATCGTGATTCCGTATTTTTTATTGAGTTTCTTTAAAAATTCCATGATCTCCGTATAATGTCTGTAATCCTGACCGGCAGTAGGCTCATCCAGAATAAGAACTTCCGGGTTCATCACCAGAATGGAGGCTATCGTAACCCTCTTTTTCTGTCCAAAACTCAATGCAGATATAGGCCAGTTCCGAAAAGGATATAGTCCGCATATTTTTAATGTCTCATGCACCTTTTGCCTGATTTCTTCCTCGGGCACTCCCCGGACCTTAAGTCCTAAAGCTACTTCTTCAGATATCATGGCTTTCGATATCATCTGGTTCGGATTCTGCATGACCAGACCAATTTTTTCACCACGTTCTTTAATTGATAATCCTGAAATATCTGAATCTTTAAATAGAATCTGCCCGCTGTCTGCATGAAAAAAGCCACATATCAAATTCGATAACGTGGTTTTCCCTGCACCGTTCTTTCCTACAATGCTTAACATTTCACCTTTATGGATTTCAAAATTAATATCCTGAAGAACTGGTCGTTTCTCCTGATAAGAAAAGGTAAGATTTTTTATCTGAAGTACGCTTTCCTTTACAGCTTGTTTCTTTTCCAGCTTACTTTTCCTATACCACTGCAATACTTTCTCTTTATAAGCAGAAAGTTCCATAGATTCGATATGCTGCGGGTGACTTTCCTCCGTGATTCTGCATCCGGCATGCTTCAGGGCACTGATATATAACGGTTCTCTGATTCCCTGTTCTGCCAGAATATTACCTGCCAGAAGCCTGTCGGGGGTAGTATCTGCTACAATCCTTCCATTGCCCATCACAATAATACGATCAACATCCCGATATAGTACATCCTCCAGTCTGTGTTCAATAATAACTATGGTAGTATCCTTTTTTTTCTGTATTTCGTCAATCAGTGCAATCGCATGCTTACCTGTCGCAGGATCCAGATTAGCTAAGGGTTCATCAAAAAGAAGAATATTCACATTGTCTATCATCACACCTGCCATGGATACTCTTTGTTTTTGTCCTCCGGAAAGGGCTGTTGGTGCATGTTGAAGTAGTGCAGATACGTCTACCATTTTTGCAGTTTCATTTACTTTTTGAAACATTTCTTCCTGAGACACTCTGTCATTTTCCAATACAAATGCAATATCCTCTGCCACGGTCAATCCGATGAACTGTCCATCGGAATCCTGTAACACCGTTCCAACTTTTTTGGACATTCCAAAAATGCCAAGGTCAGCCGGGTTTTCTCCATCAATCCTTACCGTTCCTGTGATCTTCCCTGTATACGAAAAAGGGACCAGTCCGTTTAAGCAATTAGCCAGGGTTGATTTTCCTGACCCGGATGGTCCTATTATCAGTACCTTTTCTCCGGGATAGATCGAAAGATTAATATCCCGGAGCGTCGGCTCTACTTGTGATCGATATTTAAATGAAAAATCTTTAAATTCGATAATTGGTTTCATAAACTACTCTTCTTTCTTAAGACTTGATGACTTTGCCCCAACCCTGCTATAGCCTGCCGCAATTAATGTACCAAGAATAGCCGTAATAATCACATTTCCAAGGAAAGCAAAAAATCCCTGCGCAAATACCTTATTTGCTGGTTCTGCATATATCAGAATGTCAAGTACCGGTGCCGCCAGAATCCATGCAATTGCATTTGCCATAACCTGAATAACATTAAACAATATAATATTTTTTTTGTCAAATCCACCTTCTTTAATCGCAAATTTCTTGGCAAATAAACCAAGCAGAATTCCGAATACTACTTCCGGGAATACCCAGCTCCACCAGATACTGCCATAGAACAGGGCATCACCCAATGCATGTCCGATCAATCCTACCGCACCCCCTACGAGCGGTCCAAATACTGCTGCAAAAAAAGCAAGTAATGCTGCCCTTGGTTGTAATGCGGTATTCGGAATAAAACCTAACGGAATCTGTACCTGAGTCAATACAGTAAACAATGCCGTTCCGATACCAATTGCTACTACTTCCTTAATTCCAAATTTCTTCATGCTCTTTTCTCCTTTTCCCTCATGTAAACTGGTTTCATCAATAGTATCTTATTCTCATTTCTTCTAATATAATAATTTTTCTGACATAATTCAAGTATCACTTACTATTATCTTCATAATCATCCAGAAAATAGTATTTTTCGTCCTCTTTATGATAGCCCAGTATCCTGCTCAGATTAATATTCTGTACGCTCTTAAATATATTTGTCTCAATTACATCACTCATGCTTCTGAATTGCTGGAGCAAATCTTTCATCTCATCGCGTTTGGAGCCTTTTGCCCCACCGCAGCTGCTGCAGCTTTCCGTGAACCGGCAGGCACATTGGATGAATTGTAACTGATTATAATCTCTCCATGCCTTTACATCCTCTTCTTTTATCAGATACATCGGGCGTATCAGTTCCATGCCTTCAAAGTTCTGACTATGGAGCTTGGGCATCATAGTCTCGATTTTACCGCTATAGAGCATGCCCATAAGAATTGTCTCTATCACATCATCATAATGATGCCCTAATGCAATCTTATTGCAGCCTAATTCTTTTGCTTTACTATACAGGTAACCGCGTCTCATTCTGGCACACAGATAGCAGGGACTGTCATCCACTGTAGCGACAATATTAAAGATGTCTGTTTCAAATACTGTCAGCGGTATCTGAAGCAGCTTTGCATTATCCAGTATGATCTGCCAGTTCTCCTCATTATAACCGGGATTCATAATAAGAAATACTACTTCAAAGTTATTTTTTCCATGACGTTTCAGCTCCTGAAGAAGTTTTGCCATCAGCATGGAATCTTTCCCGCCGGAGATACAGACCGCTATTTTATCCCCGTCCTGTATCAGCTGATACTCATTAACTGCCTTAGTAAATTTCCGCCAGATTCCTTTTCTGAACTTCTTGATGATGCTTCGTTCAATTTCCCTGCTCTTTTCCAATGCTGCTTCTTCCTGACTTACCATTCTGCTTAAGCGTAACCGCAAATAAGAACGGTAACCACCTTCTACATTATAAGCAGCATATCCATGCTCTTCCAATTGTTCTACAATATCCTGACTCTTCTCTCCCGTATGACACAGAACATAGACATTTTTTCCTTTCGGAATCGTGTCCATATTTTCTTCAAACTTTTCAATCGGGATATGAATGGCATTTGAAAAGCTCCCTTTCAAGTAATCCGCTGCGGAACGGATGTCAATAACTATCCCCTCCTGCAT
>JAEWWQ010000083.1 GCA_023458855.1 Bacillota bacterium | reverse complement strand
GATTTAAAGAATCAACAAAACTGATTCGGGAGTATACAAATAAAATCATGGAATATAAATAAATCGTTCATTTGTTTTAAAGAGTAAAATCAATGGTTTTACTCTTTTTGTCTGTATGTTACATAATCAGAATCTGATATATTAATTCAATTATTGTTTTATAGTATAGTACATGAAGTATAAAATATAAGGCATTTTAGAAAGGCAGATATTATGTTTAGTGATAAAAGAAGTAGAAAAGTAATATTGGTTTCTCACTGTATATTAAATCAAAATACAAAATTAGATGAGTGTGCCCATTTTCCGGGGCCTGTCTCGGATGTTTTGGAGCTGCTCAATAATCGGGGATATGGAATTATACAAATGCCTTGTCCAGAGTTACTTTTACTTGGGCTTGATCGGCAGGTGAATTATTTGGATAACCCAACGGTCATGTCAGAAGATACTAGAATTGCGAAATTTATGAAAGAGAAAAAAGCGCAGCAATTTTGTAAAAAACTTACGGAAGATATTATCTATCAGATTAAAGAATATCAAATGAATGAATTTGAAATAATTGGGTTGATTGGAATAAACGGTTCACCTACATGCGGAGTGGAAACTACCTGGTCTGAGAACGAAGAAAGAACTGGGTATGGAGAATTTATAAAAATTTTAACTAAAGAATTTGAACAAAATGGGATACATTTAAAGATGACAGGAATTAAATCAATTGATCCGGACTCAGCAGTTAAAAATATTATTAAAATGTTAGAAGCTTAAACACGGATCGGGACGTCAAAAAAGATGTCCTTTCATTCATGACAAGTGAAGAGGTAAGGCGCTTTAACTTGTTATATTGATTTTTTTCCATCAAATTAGTATAATTAATGCCTATATTTATAAAAGGAGATTACCATGGAAAGTATTAAAAAAGTGATGGAGAATATAGATATTAATGGGTCGGAACCGACTGAGGAATCGATGCGTCAGTATTATTTCATAAAAAAGGCCAGAGAATTGGTCAAGAAGAAAGAAGAGGAAGCAGGGCGCAGGCTGACCTATTGCGTTACTACTTTCGGCTGTCAGATGAATGCGCGGGACTCTGAAAAATTATCAGGAATCCTGGAACAGATCGGATATGTAGAAAAAGAATCTGAAGATGCAGATTTTGTCATATATAATACATGTACGGTACGTGATAATGCGAATCAGAAAGTATATGGAAGACTAGGTGCACTTAGCAATAAGAAAAAGAAAAATCCTCATATGCGAATTGCCTTATGTGGATGCATGATGCAGGAAACCAGTGTTATTGAGAAGATTCAGAAAAGTTACCGTTTTGTGGATCTGATATTCGGAACACATAATATATTTAAATTTGCGGAACTGGTTGTCACTATGTTTGAATCTAAAAGGATGGTCGTCGATATCTGGAAAGATACGGATCAGATCGTGGAAGACCTTCCGGTAGAAAGAAAATATAAGTTCAAGTCAGGTATTAATATCATGTTTGGCTGTAATAATTTCTGCAGTTACTGCATTGTTCCTTATGTAAGAGGGCGGGAACGCAGCAGACAGCCGAAAGACATTCTAAGAGAAATAGAAAGTCTGGTTGCTGATGGTGTCGTTGAAATCATGCTTCTTGGTCAGAATGTCAATTCCTATGGTAAGAATCTTGAAAATGATATGAGCTTTTCAGAATTATTACAAGAGGTTGAAAAAATTGAAGGACTTAAGAGAATTCGTTTTATGACCTCACATCCAAAAGATTTATCGGATGATTTGATCAATGTTATGAAACATTCAAAAAAGATATGCCAGCATGTACATCTCCCGTTACAATCAGGAAGCAGCCGGATATTAAAACTGATGAACCGGCGCTATGACAAGGAACAATATCTTGCTTTGGCTCAAAAAATTCGTAAAGAAATTCCGAATGCAGCAATCACAACGGATTTAATCGTAGGTTTTCCGGGAGAGACGATGGAAGATATTGAAGAGACAATAGATGTAATTCGTAAAGTAGAATTTGATAATGCATTTACCTTTATCTATTCCAAGCGTACAGGAACACCTGCAGCAGCAATGGAAAATCAGGTGCCGGAAGAGGCAGTAAAGATTGGTTTTAATAAGGTACTTGATGTGGTACATGAAGTGGCAGAGAAAAAAGTAAAAGAAATGGTCGGCAGGACAGTAGATGTGCTGGTCGAAGAGGTAAATGAACATGATTCTGAACTGGTGTCAGGAAGATTATCCAATAATACAATTGTTCATTTTAAGGGAGATGCTTCCTTAATAGGAAAAATTGTAAATGTGCATTTGGATGAATGCAGAGGATTCTATTATTTTGGACAGATGGAAGGTTAATGCATGGGTAAGAGTGTTTTTATAGCCGAAAAACCAAGTGTGGCAAGAGAATTTGGAAAAGCGCTTAAATACAGATTCAGTAATAAAGACGGTTACATGGAGTCTCAGGAAGCAATCATTACCTGGTGCGTCGGACATTTGGTAACCATGAGCTACCCGGAAGCGTACGACCCCAAGTACAAAAGATGGTCGCTTGATACCATTCCGTTTATCCCGGATGAATACAAATATGAAGTCATAGATAATGTAAAAAAACAATTTAAAATCGTAAGAGAAATATTTAATCGTGAAGACGTTGATGTTATTTATAACTGTGGTGATTCCGGACGTGAAGGAGAATATATACAAAGACTGGTATTGCAGATGGCAGGACATAATCCAAATGCGGAATTAAAACGTGTATGGATTGATTCACAAACGGAAGAAGAGATTCTCCGCGGGATAAAGGAAGCAAAGGATTCATCTGCTTATGACAATCTATGTTCAGCAGCATATCTGCGTGCGAAAGAAGATTATCTGATGGGCATTAACTTTTCAAGGGTACTGACACTGAAATACAGCAGTTCCGTAAAAAGTTTTTTAAAAGCGGATAAAGCAGTAATCTCAGTTGGACGTGTAATGACCTGTGTGCTTGGAATCATCGTGAACCGGGAGAGGGAAATCAGAGAATTCGTCAAGACTCCGTTCTATCGTCTGATGGGAACGTTCGGTGTCTCGGAACATGAATATCAGGGAGAATGGAAAGCAGTGGAAGGCTCCAAATATTATCAATCTCCATTGCTATATAAAGAAAACGGCTTTCAAGAAAAAGAAACGGCAGAAAGTCTGATTGCCTATATAAAAGAGGAACCGGTCGAAAACCCGGTTTTAGAAGGAATTGAACGCAAGAAAGAAACTAAGAATCCGCCATTATTATATAATCTTGCCGAATTACAAAATGATTGCTCAAAATTATTTAAAATAAGTCCGGATGAGACACTTCGTATTGTACAGGAATTATATGAAAAAAAATTAACGACTTATCCAAGAACAGATGCCAGAGTATTGTCAACGGCTGTTGCGAAAGAAATCAGTAAAAATCTGAAAGGACTCTGCAATTATGAATACGGAAAAGAATATGCGGAAGAAATTCTGCAGAAAGAAACGTACAAGAAAATAGTAAAGTCAAGATATGTAAATGATAAACAGATTACAGATCATTATGCAATCATTCCGACAGGACAGGGACTTAGTGCTTTACGAACGTTAACACCAACGGCGGCAAAGGTGTATGAGATTATTGCACGAAGATTTTTAGCTATTTTTTATCCACCGGCAATTTACAACAAAGTCAGTTTAACAACATCCATAAAAGAAGAAAAGTTTTTTTCCACGTTCAAAGTATTGGTGGAGGAAGGCTATAGGAAAGTGACTCAATATTCCTTTGCAAAGAAGAAAGAAGAGACGAAGGAAACGGAAAATAATCTGTCTGAAAAAACACAGCAGACAAATACGAATGATGGAAACGAAAGCAAAGAGGATGAAAAAGAATCGGAAGACGTGGCATGTGACAGCGGATTTCTGGATATTCTGGGAACCTTAAAAAAAGGTATGGAATTATCCTTAAAAGAGCTGTCTATAAAAGAAGGCGAGACATCACCTCCGAAACGATACAATTCCGGATCCATTATATTAACGATGGAAAATGCAGGACAGTTTATTGAAGACGAAGATTTGAGAGCGCAGATGAAGGGCAGTGGAATCGGTACTTCTGCAACACGTGCCGAAATCCTTAAAAAGTTAGTGAATATTGATTATATTGCTTTAAATAAAAAAACGCAGGTGCTGACGCCCACATTGATGGGGGAGCTGATTTATGAAGTGGTTGATCATTCTATTAAGGCATTGCTGAATCCGACCTTAACAGCAAGTTGGGAAAAAGGCTTGACAGGAGTAGCGGATGGTAGTATCACAAATAGGGAATATATGGATAAACTGTCAGACTTCGTAAGCAGAAGGACAAATCAGGTAAAACAGCTGAATAACCAGACAGTACTATATACACAGTTTCATAACATATTAAAATATTATAAAAAGTAAAAACTGAAGGCAAAGAATCCTTCAGATGGGAGATTATGATGGAACATTTTATGATTAAGAATCTTTATGATTTGCATGAAACAATTGCTGCAGATATATTTACCGGAAGCACCTACCCATGGGAGGTGCTCCCGGAAATCAGTGCATTTATCCTAAAACTGGGAGAAACATTACCGGCCGATAAATTTGAAAAGCGGGGAAATGATGTATGGGTTGCAAAGTCTGCCAAGGTGTTTGATTCAGCCTATATTAATGGACCATGCATCATTGATGAAGATGCCGAGATCAGACAATGCGCATTTATTCGTGGAAGTGCAATTGTTGGAAAAGGCGCAGTTGTAGGAAATTCTACAGAACTAAAAAATGTTATTTTATTTAATAAGGTTCAGGTTCCACATTATAATTATGTCGGAGACAGCATTCTTGGATTCAAGGCACATATGGGTGCAGGCTCTATTACTTCCAATGTAAAGAGTGATAAGTCACTGGTAGTCATGAAATCGGATGAGGGTACGATTGAAACAGGAATTAAAAAAGTAGGAGCTATGGTAGGTGATTATGTGGAAGTTGGATGCAATTCTGTATTAAATCCGGGAACAGTTATTGGAAGAGAATCGAATGTATACCCGATTTCCTGCGTAAGAGGATATATTCCGCCATACAGCATTTATAAGAAACAGGATGATATTGTTAAGAAACAGCCGGTATAAAGATTTTTATATTCAGATTTTAAATATAGATACTCGAAAGGAATTGACAAAACGCTTCTTTTCGAGTATATTTTTTGATATGATTTACTTTAATGCATAAAAGCGTTAAATGAAAAAAGTTAAGGGTCAGAAAAAGGAGAATATTATGAAAAAATTATTAGCAATGGCATTAGCCGGTGCAATGTCATTAACCATGTTAGCAGGTTGTGGCAGCAAAACGGAAACAACTGAAGTACCCGCTACTGAAGCAACTGCAACGACAGAAGCGGCAACAGAGGCAGCTACAACAGAAGCCGCTGCTTCTGATGATACAGTATATAAGATTGGTGTGATCCAGTTAGTGGAGCATGCAGCACTTGATGCCGCCAATAAGGGATTTATTGATGGATTAGATGAAGCTGGTATTAAATATGAAGTGGATCAGCAAAATGCACAGGGAGATCAGACAGCATGTGATACGATTGCTTCCAAATTAGTAAATGACGGAAATGACCTGATCCTTGCAATTGCTACACCAGCAGCACAGGCAGTAGCAGGAAAGACAACAGATATTCCGATTCTTGTTACAGCAGTTACCGATCCGGCTACATCAGGCTTGGTTGCTTCTAATGAGGCACCTGGCGGCAATGTATCAGGAACATCAGATTTAACACCTGTAAAGGAACAAATCGCATTATTGACTGAGTTATTACCGGAAGCAAAAACAGTTGGAATTCTCTACTGCTCAGCAGAAGATAATTCAGTATTTCAGGCAGATATAGCAAAGAAGGAAATTGAAGCAGCCGGGCTTGACTGGAAAGAATTTACTGTATCAAGTTCGAATGAGATTCAATCAGTTGTAGAATCTATGGTGGGAAAAGTAAATGCAGTATATGCACCTACAGATAATATGATTGCAGCCGGTATGACGACTGTGGCAATGGTCGCAAATGAAAATAATCTTCCGGTAATCTGTGGTGAGGCCGGTATGGTTGAGGCAGGCGGACTTGCAACATTTGGAATTGATTATTACAATTTAGGAAAATTGACTGCAGAACAGGCAGTTAAAATCTTAAAAGGTGAGGCTACGACCGCCGACATGCCAATTGGATATTTAACAGCTGACCAATGCGAATTTGCCGGAAATGATGAAACAGCAGCAACATTGGGAATTGATTTATCAGCTTATAAAAAATAGTGATACAATAAAAATACGAAAATTATAAGAGAAACCAGGTGTTTTATCAAACATGATAGAGCACTTGGCTTTCTTTTTTTGTGTGGGTTAATTTTGCTATTTTTAACACTTTAATAATGTAACGTTTTGTGGTAATATAGTTAAGCATGTAATTGTTTTAATTTAAAAGAAAATTCCTGGAAACAGATTTTCTGGAATCAATGAAAGATGAAGCAGGTGGCAGGAGGAAATATTTATGAACTTTGGTGGTGTTATGTTAGCTATGCAAGGGGCTGTGACACAAGGTATTTTATGGGGAGTTATGGTTCTGGGCGTATATATAACATATAAGATTTTGGATATTGCAGACTTGACGGTAGATGGAAGCTTTGCACTTGGCGGATGTGTATGTGCGATGCTGGTTGTAACACATGGTGTAAATCCAGTAGTTGCATTGATTGTAGCGACATTGGCGGGAGTTATTGCCGGAGCGGTAACAGGATTTTTACATACAGTATTTGAAATACCAGCAATTCTGGCTGGAATTCTTACGCAAATTGCTTTGTGGTCAATTAATTTGCGAATTATGGGAAGAAGTAATATTCCGCTTTTGAAGGTAGATACTATCGTAACGCAGTTTATGGCTGTAACAGGTATCTCACAATCTATGGCAACAATGATAATTGGTATTGTCTTTGCGGTTCTTACAATTGCTGCCCTATATTGGTTCTTTGGAACGGAAGTGGGCTGTGCATTGCGTGCGACAGGAAATAATGAAGATATGATACGTGCACTTGGAACGAATACAAAATGGTCTAAGATGCTGGCACTTATGATCAGCAATGGCTTGGTTGGATTGTCTGGAGCGCTTGTCTGCCAGAATCAGAAATATGCTGATGTAGGTATGGGTACAGGTGCTATCGTAATTGGCCTTGCGGCAATTGTCATTGGTGATATGCTGCTTGGAAAGTTACGTTCCTTTGCCAGCAAGTTATCATCGGCGGTGGTAGGCTCTGTGGTATATTTCATTATCCGTGCAATTGTGCTTCAATTGGGTATGGATGCAAATGATATGAAATTAATTTCTGCTATTATTGTTGCATTGGCACTATGCATTCCGGTTGCAATGGATAAGTGGAAAATCAAATCTTCTTATACAAAAGGAGGTAAACAATCATGTTAAGGATAGAGAATGTAGAAAAAACTTTTAATAAAGGAACCATTAATGAAAAAGTAGCGCTGAATGGCCTTAATTTACATATGAACCCTGGTGATTTCATTACGATTATCGGTGGTAACGGGGCCGGAAAGTCTACAATGCTTAACATGATAGCAGGTGTTTATCCGATTGATGCCGGTGTTATTACGCTTGATGGAGAAGATATATCCAGAAAGCCGGAATTTGCCAGGGCAAAATATCTGGGACGTGTATTCCAGGATCCAATGCATGGAACCGCGGCAGGAATGGAAATCGAAGAGAATCTTGCACTCGCATACAGACGCGGCAAAAAACGTGGACTTAAATGGGGTATTACGAAAGAAGAGAAAGAAATCTACGCAGAAAAATTGGAAAAATTAGGCTTGGGACTTGAAACGCGTATGACTTCAAAAGTTGGTTTGCTGTCAGGAGGGCAAAGACAGGCATTGACACTACTTATGGCATCGTTACAAAAACCAAAGCTCTTATTATTGGACGAACATACTGCGGCACTTGATCCTAAGACAGCAAAAACAGTTTTGGAATTAACAGAAAGAATTGTTGCAGAGGATAATCTGACAGCACTTATGGTCACACATAATATGAAAGATGCAATTCGTCTCGGAAATCGATTGGTCATGATGCACGAAGGGCGTATCATTTATGACGTTGCAGGTGAGGAAAAGAAAAATCTTCATGTGTCTGATTTACTTGCAAAATTTGAAGAAGCAAGTGGCGGTGAGTTCGCAAATGACAGAATGATGTTATCATAAACAGAAAATGCGAAGCAATTGGTAAAACTGGAAGATGCTGTAGAAAATACGTGAAATTTATGTAAAAAGGGAAAGAAAAGCATAAATAGATAAAAAAGGACTAGATTTTTTCAGCTATTTGTGCGAAAATATACGAGGTTATTATTGACAATTGATACTCAATAAATGTGCTATCAATAGTAAAGTCATAAATATAAGTTTTACATAATCGAAAGGAGATTTCACATGATTTATTCAAAAGAAGTGGAAGAAATGTGTTCCGTAGCACAAGGCGTTAACCACGGCTGTGCTCCAATCCCAGAAGAAGCAAAAT
>JAEWWQ010000082.1 GCA_023458855.1 Bacillota bacterium | reverse complement strand
AACTCTGGACATGTATCCGCTGTCTTCCAGTATTGCCAGTGCCAAAAATAATATTGCAATATTCGGTAAGAAGGTTAAGATTCCTCCTACACCCGCTATAATACCGTCAACAATAAGGGAAATCAGCCATCCTGATGTACCAGTCATTAACAGGAACTGATATGTTCCAACAGAAAAATAAGAGAGTGCAGTCTCAAAAATACCTTTTAAAAGATCCCCTACCGTAAAAGTCAGAAAAAAAACAAATGCCATAATCATCATAAATACAGGCACACCCAAAACAGGATGGGTCAGTACCTGATCAATTTTATCTGTCTTTTGCTCCTTTTCCTCTTTATGAAACAGTACCTCCTGAATAATACTTTCAATATATTCATATTTTCTTTGAATGATCTGTCTTTCGTAATTTTTATCTGCGACATTCAGGATATGCATCGGATGCTCTTTCCTTACCTCCTCATCATATTCCAGTAATTTAATGGCATGCCATCTGGGAAAAGAGTGTGTCGGATAATTAGCGTTCATCATCACTTCCAGTTTTGCAATCTTTTCTTCGATTTCTTCCGAGTACTTTAGAATATCATCTCTGGATCCCTCTTCATAATGATGTACCACAGCATGCAATAATATATCAAGTCCTGTCTTCTTTGCCGCTGAAACCGGCACAACAGGAACATCCCCTAATAGTTCCGGCAGTCTGTGCAGATCTATTTCAAGTCCTCTTTCTTTTACGATATCCATCATATTTAATGCCAGTACGACTGGCTTCCCAAGCTCCAATAACTGTAAAGTCAGATATAAATTACGTTCCATGGAAGAGGCATCCAGAATATTTACGATGACATCGATATCATTATCCATTACACAGTCTCTTGTCACTTTTTCCTCTATGGTATAACAGGATAATGAATAGATGCCGGGCGTATCTACCAGATAAAGTTCACATCCTTCATATATAGTAAGTCCTTCTTTTTTTTCTACTGTAACACCGGGCCAATTTGCAACTTTTAATTTTGATCCTGTGATTGCATTAAATAACGTTGTTTTTCCACAGTTAGGATTTCCTACAAAAGCAACTCTTATTGGCATCTTACAGTTCCCCCTTAACTTCTATCCCTGAAGAAATATGTTTTCCCAAGGCAAGTCTCGTTCCTCTCACTTTAATAATAAGAGCACCGTTCTTTTTTCTCGTTAACACATGAATAGTTGTTCCATCATTGAGCCCAAGTGCCTCTAATCTTCTTGTAATTGCTTCCTCTACATATATTCCGCTTATTTGATATGGCTCTCCTGCTTTTCCTTCAAATAATGTCATGTCAGACCTCATACTCTCTTTTTGATAACGATTCTCAATTTATTAACAAAATTATAGCCCTATTGATTTTTTATGTCAATAGGACCATAAAGTTTGTTATTTATTGTCGTAAAATGTCAGCTTATCTTTTTCTTCGTTTCGCCCAGATAACGATTCCAATCACTAAAATAGCAAGCGGAATCAATAATGTTACCACAAGACCTCCAAATACTACCATGCTTCTGTTTACCATAATCGTTCCATACTCATAACTCTTGGAAGGGATGGATACACTACTTTCATGATCGACAAGATTACTGATTGCACTGGTAAACAGTTTGACATTTGCACCAGATACTCTCGCATCGAATTCATCATCCAGTAAATATTCACACCCAAAAGCGACTATCTTTGTCGTCGTTTCATCATCATTGCTTTTTTCCAGATAGACACCAAGATCAAATGGCCCATCTGTGTCCCCTTCTTCTTTATCATAAGTAGACATATTTTTAACATCCGCCTTACTATAGGAAGTATCTGAACTTGTGAGCAATGCCGTGGCGGTTACACCTTCCGGTAATTTATCGTCTTCTTCTACGACAAGACCTACTGCCTGCGGCATAAGGATGTACCTCTTTCCTTTATAAAGGTCTGCGGTAATTGGATGACTTTTAATTTCCGGTAAAATATAGAATGGATACTGATAATAATTATTTTGATTAGAATCAAATACGGCTCCATCAGCCATTGTCACACCATAGTCAGATAAGATAGACTTAAAATTCGGCATATCTTCATCTGACAAAGCCGTCAGTATGACTGCATGACCACCTGCTGACAGATAAGATTTTATTTTTTCAGTATCTTCTTTTGAATAATCAACAACTGGTCCTGAAATTATAATACTTGCAGCATCGGTAGGCACTGCATCATAATTCATCAGATTAATGCTCTCAACTTCTACATTTTCCTTTTTGATGTTGGCAAGTACATTTGCTGATAGATCCAGTTCCTGATGGCCTGTAATTACATATACTTTAGGCAGATCGCTGCTTGTCACATATGAGATTGCAGATGTCAATTGTCCCTCTCCGTCATATCCGGTTCTGTTTTCCTGATAAGTCGTGTAATCTATTTCCGACTCAAAACAATCGTCATAATTAATTGTAGTATAGCGCTCTCCACATACAACAATTATACTATTATCCGCAAGTGTATCCTGTGTATAGCCAGACACAAAATTCGGATAATCTTTTTGACTCTTATATTCTACCTTTATCTTTTTGGAATATGCCTGATATCTTGTCAGCATTGTTTTAATGGTAATATCTGCACTTTTTTCACTATTCAGAAGATAAACTGTAATATCCTGATCCAGATTATCAAGTACCTGCTTCGTGGTATCCGTAATCGAGTAAATATGATTGTCTGTGATATCAAAACTTTTTACTGACTCTGGTAAATAATTTGCTGCTATATTAACAGCTGCGATCACACAGGCTACAATAACTGTAAATCCGGCACTAAGAACCGTCTTCTTTGCTCCATAATTTACAATAGACCATCTTCGCTTCTGAATGACCTGATATGTTAAAAATAGAAATAAGATAATGACAGAGAAATAATAAAGCATACAATTAATATCTACAATGCCATTCATCAGATTGTCAAATCTGGAAGCAATATCAAAGATACTTAATAACTTTGTCAAGATGTTGCCTGTAGAAGAAATCACTCCGCTTATTCCTGAGACCATAAAACCCACCAACAGGATTGCAAAAGTCAGAACTGCCGCAATTACCTGGCTTTCTGTAACGGAAGAAATAAACAGACCAATGGCAATGCATGCCGCACCAAATAAGAAAAATGAAAACAAGGCATAATAGGTCTCTGCAAAAGGAATGCTTCCACTACAGGATAATACTAAGGGATAGATTGCTGATATCAATACTACGATTCCAAGAATAGAAATCAAAGCCAGATATTTTCCAATAATAATCTTAGACAATTTGACTGGTGACGTAAATAATAACTGATCCGTTTTCTGGTGCTTTTCTTCTGATAATATCTTCATGGTCAGAATCGGCACTGCGAATAGAAAAATAATAATAACACTGTTTAATACATATGTAAAATATGGTGTCCCATATACAAGACAATCTACTGTAAAATAGAGTCCTATGAAAAATAGCAGAACTGCCATAAATAAGAATCCAATAACAGAATGAAAATATGATTTTAATTCTTTTTTATAAACTGCAAACATAACTATTCTGCCTCCTCTTCTAAAATCACGTTTTCTTTGGAACTTTCATCATCTTCCATCTCCTGAGCGTCACTCTTCAGACTGTTTTCCTCCAAAGTACTTTCCTTCTGCTCTTTTTCCATCATCGCATCCATATATTGATCTGATGTCAATTCAAGAAATACATCTTCCAGAGAGACCATAGAAGAATGCAGCTCAATAATCGGTAATTTTTTTTCTGCCAGCAGATAGAATAACTGTTCTCTGATATCTGTCTGTTTGTGGGCTACAATATCATAATTATAAGCTTTTTCTTGTTTCTCATCATTTTTGTTTTCGCTCATACACGTATAAGAATGAATAAATTCCGCTCCCGCTAATATCTTCTCAATGACTTCCTTCTCTCCTTTTACTGTAACATGAACTGTTTGCTCTTTCTCCATAAGATGTTCCAGATTCTCCGGTGTATCCTGTGCCACAAGCCTTCCCTTTGATATAATCAGAATCTGATCACACACCGCACTTACTTCCGACAAAATATGTGAACTTAAAATAACAGTATGATTTTTCCCCAATTCTTTAATTAAATCTCTTATTTCCATAATTTGTTTTGGGTCAAGTCCAACCGTCGGTTCATCCAGAATAATAACTTCCGGGAACCCTAAAATTGCCTGTGCAAACCCTACTCTTTGCCGGTATCCCTTTGAAAGATTACGAATCAAACGGTTTTCAACATCATTTAGTTTCACCATTTTCATTACTTTTTCAACATTTTCTTTCTTTTCTGTCTTCTTCAATCCCTTTAATTCTGCGGCAAATGTCAGATATTCTGTTACTGTCATATCCGTGTATAAAGGCGGTATCTCTGGTAAATAACCAATATTCTTCTTTGCCTTTTCAGGATTTTTCACAATATCAATACCATCAATTTTTATAGTACCTCCTGTTGCTCCCAGATATCCGGTGATCATATTCATCGTAGTGGATTTTCCGGCACCGTTTGGACCTAAAAAACCATATATCTTACCTTTCTCTATAGTAAATGACAGATTGTTCACAGCAACATGGCTACCGTATTTTTTTACAAGATTTTCTACTTGTATCAATGTAATACCTCCCTTACCTATTATAATAATAGCGGTATCAGATATTCCGATACCGCTATTAAATCTACACATAGTTTGTGTCTTAAATGTCTCTTTTTTGTGAACTTTCTGTGAACTAAGAAAATCTTAATTTTTAACTGCTGCATCTGTCAAACGCTGAGTTAAATGCATAGAAATTCTTTGCATCCAAATTATCCTGCACAATTCGCAATCCCTCTCCAAATCTTTGGAAATGTACGACTTCTCTTGCACGTAAAAATCTGATTGGAGCTGCAACTTCTTCATTTTTTACAAGTCTCAAAATATTTTCATAGGTTGTTCTTGCCTTTTGTTCTGCGACCATTTTATAAACACAACCATTAAAAATTCCAATGTATTGTAATTGGAACCTTTTCTTTTCTATCGGAACGTTTTCCAATCTCAATATAGTCTATTAATGCCTCTACAAGTTCCCGATTGATCTTTTCCTTTTCTGTAGAAATAAATCGCTCCAAAATCGCGTGTTCCGACTCTTCCTGATTCTGTTCTTGCTCCAGCTGCCGATGTAATGTCTCTAATATATTTTCAGCCTGCCTGATTTCATCTCTGTATGCTGTTGACAAATCAAGAAATTCATCCTTGCTGATAATTCCGCTTATTTTATCTGTATACAATTCCTTGATTCCCGCCTTGGCAACGGCCGTCCTTCCCTGCGCATCCTTTATTTTTTTCTGAAGAACTTTTATTCTATCCTCACGATTTTTTTTTGTTTCAAGCATCCCGATTAAAGAAGACTCTTCAAGATAATCCTTTATTACTTCATCCAGTTCTCTTTTTACAGTATCCCACAATTCTGTAAGGGGAATAAAGGCACCCGGGCAGGCATCTTTACAGGTGTATTTTGTTCCACATTCAAAATATCTGTGGCCATGGCACTTTTTTATTCGCATATGATATCCGCAATATGCGCATTTTAATTTATTTGCAAATGGCCCTGTCTCACCGGTGATTAATGGTTTATACCTGCCTTTCCGCATATCCTGGACTATGTTCCACAACTCTTGCTCAATAATAGGCTCATGTGTATTGGAGACCCTTATCCAACGAGATTTATCTCTAGGCCTGTTAATACCAGATTTATAGGAAATGCTTTCATATTTTCCCTGCACCATATTCCCGATATAGATTTCATTTGTAAGCATATTGCTGACGGTGTAATATTTCCAAAGTACTCCTGATTTCTTTCCATTCACTTTCGTTCTGATTCCTTTTGCAATTTTATATGCTGTCGGATTCAAAATTCCTTCTGCATTCATCTGCCTTGCAATCGCCGTTATTCCAAATCCGTTCGCATACATGGAAAATATTCTGTGTACTACTTCAGCAGCTTCCGGATCCGGTATAATATGTCCTTTTTGTTCGGGGTCTTTTTGATAACCATATAAAGCAAATGATCCAATATGAAACCCCTTTTCACGCCGTACTGTTAGTGCACTCTTGATATTCTCGGACATATCCTCCAAATACCACTCATTTACTAATCCGTTAATCTGTCTTGATTTTTTATTTCCAACATTGCTGGTATCTGCGTTATCTACAATGCTGATGAATCGGATATTCCAAATCTTGAATAATCCGTTTATGTACTTCTCGACCATTTCCATTTCCCGTGTAAAACGTGACTGCGATTTGCACAAAATAATATCAAATTTGCCAGCTTCTGCATCCTTTAGTAATCTGTTAAATTCTGGTCTGTTCCGATCAGATCCACTATAATCATCGTCTGAATAAATTTGATAAATATCCCATTCCTTATCTTGTGCATATCGTATCAGCATGGACTTCTGATTTTGTATACTCAGGCTATCATCGAATTCATTTTTTTTATTTTTGTCTTCTTCAGAAAGCCTACAATAGATTGCTGCTTTTGAAGAAATGTTTTTCATACTTTTT
>JAEWWQ010000081.1 GCA_023458855.1 Bacillota bacterium | reverse complement strand
CTGCTACACCTCCCTGCTGCAGGCACTCACCGATACGGCTGTTCTCACCAATGTAAACTTCTCTTCCATTTACCATCTCACAGTGAATCGGCCATTTCTTTACTTTTCCAAAATGATTCAGCCAATTGGCCAAAAACATCATTGCCATTCCTGTCGTTCCGTTTTTATATGCTTCACCGCTATCATTATAACTGTCCAGGCAATATTGCATAATGCATTTAATCACATCCGGATAAATCTCTTCTCTTGGAAACAAATAATTAATGGCATTAATAACTGTAGTTGGACCACAGTCATATTCTGTTGATTGATAACTCAGTGGATTTTTCATACCATAATCTCCCATCTGCGCTGAACACTATTTATAGCTTATTTGTCATTAATTCCAAAACTACCTGCGCACTCTTATTTAACTCTTCTATAAAAGTATATTCCTGACAAGAATGTACCTGCTCCATTCCACAGGCTAATACAATACCTTGTATCCCGTGTCTTACGAGATTGTTATTATCGCTGCCGCCAAGAGTTGTTATTAATTTCATATCAAGATTCAGATTTTGGCATACCGCTTCAAATCTTTTAATAACATCTGCATTTTTCTCAATACTATATGCAATACATCCAATACTTGTTTCCATAGTATAAGACGCCTGACTTTTTTTCCTTTCCTCTTCTATCAGGCTCTTTAACAAATCTATCTGTTGCAGTGCATCCGCATGTCTTAAGCTTCTGACTTCACCCTTAAAAATGCATTCTTCCGAAACAATATTGGTACTGATTCCGCCTTCAATACATCCAATATTCAATGTTGTCTCTTCATTAATTCTTCCTTGCTGTAATCTCGCAATAATCTTAGCAGCTGTCTGAATTGCATTGATTCCCTCTTCCGGTGCGAATCCTGCATGAGATGCCTTTCCCTGTATTTTTACTGTAAATGACAGCAAGGTAGGAGCCTGCGTTGCCGCTGTTCCGATTTTTCCGCTTAAATCCAGCACATAACCGTGAGTTGCTCTTATTTTCGTATAATCAAATACTTCGCTTCCTCTAAGATATGCCTCTTCTCCTATCGTAAACAGCAACTCGACATCCCTATGTCGAAGTTCGTTTTCTTCTATTGCAGTAATGGCTTCCAGTATAGATACCAGCCCTGCATTGTCATCCGCTCCCAGTACAGTT
This sequence comes from Bacillota bacterium, assembly GCA_023458855.1. Classification (GTDB taxonomy): domain Bacteria; phylum Bacillota; class Clostridia; order Lachnospirales; family Lachnospiraceae; genus SZUA-378. Next base: position 1,712 of record JAEWWQ010000081.1, on the reverse strand, counting down.
GAACCATCACTCGTAATTTTTCCATTCTCGTCGATAGAAGCTTTAATTCCCTTTCCGGGTGCTACAGTATCCATATGCGCGGAAAAAAGAACTGGTTCTCCCGCTATATTACCCTTTTTGTAAGCATATAGATTTCCTGCATTTCCCTTATAAAAATCACCAGCATCATCTTCCTGCACTTCAAATCCTAGTTTTATCAACCTCTTTTTCAGATAATCGGCTTTTTCCCGCTCCTCGAAACTATGTGCATCTATTTTCGTAAGGCAAAAGAATTCACTTAACAAACGTTCCTGTCTGACTAAATATTCCATTTAATTCCCCCTGTATTATTTCCTAGTTATCCGATAGAATTTATTCTTTTTTGTTATATTACATTTACTGTATATATTTGTCAATCTTTTTTATTAATTAAAAAGATAACAGAAACCTCCTAGAATTCATTTATTCTAAGAGGTTCTTTCGCAAATTTCTATTTATGATTAGGGTGCCAAAATCCTATCACGTTATATCAGACCGCTATATACGACTCTGTAAGTATTCGCATCATAATGCAGACCGTCTACTGTCGCATACTGGCCCCAGCTGCCCAGCATGGAATACATATCTAAATACTCGATGTTGGCAGGAAGAGATTCCTTAATACTGTTATTATACTGACATATGATTTCATTCGATACATTTTCATAATACTGGATCGGATTCACAGACACGAAAATAACTTCCGCCCCCAGATTTTCCCATTCCTGCGCTTTTGTATACATAAAGTACACATAAGACTGGTAAGAAGAAAACCCATTCGCTATCAGATCATTAATTCCAGTCATTATATAAATCTTTTTACCTGACAGATTCAGCTTATCTACAATCGGCATTGCAATACCTGTAAACCATTCATATCCGGCACCTTCTTCCGCAATCCAGGTTGCCTTGGAAGAATCTACCACTGACCGCATTTGTGCAGTTTTAGAATCACCAATCAGAATTATATTACTGCTGTCCGTATGATCATCAACGATTGTCTTTCCTTTCCATTCCGGATCAAGCTTTAACAATTCATTATAGGTCACAAGATCTTTTGCCTCAACATATCCATACTGTCCCTGATAAAATACCTTTACATCCGCACCTACAGCCCCAAATGCAGCAAGTTCCGTATACGCCGGAATCATTTGTTTCTGCTGTGTTGTGATTCCTGTAAAAGTAGCTGCCGTTTTTGTATACTTTGTCTCACTTCCTTCAAATCCTACCAGAAGCATACCAATTATCATCATGTACATTACAATTGTTAGTCTTTTCGTAATAAATTCCCCGCTTTATTTTTTGTCCTTTGTATTTTCAGTGCAATCATCATTTCATTATAAAAAGTGAGAAGTACTAAAAAGCACTTCTCACTAATTTGTCAGAGCGATAGACGGGACTCGAACCCGCGGTCTCGACCTTGGCAAGGTCGCGCGTTACCAACTACGCCACTATCGCATATGCTATTGAAAGCATAAGCGTGTGATGGGAATCGAACCCACGTATCTAGCTTGGAAGTCTAGTGTTCTACCATTGAACTACACCCGCATATTATTAAAATCTATCATTGAAGAATGATAACGTGCCCAGAACCGGAATCGAACCAGTGACACGAGGATTTTCAGTCCTCTGCTCTACCGACTGAGCTATCTGGGCTTTTGCTTATCTCGTGTGTCTTAGCAACAATGTAGATT
>JAEWWQ010000080.1 GCA_023458855.1 Bacillota bacterium | reverse complement strand
TACCCAGGCAGTATTGGAGGCAGCCGGAACAAAGTGGAATTTCTTAAAGTTCTTCCCTGGTCTGGTCGGCGGTCACTGCATTGGTGTCGATCCTTATTACTTAACTTATAAGGCAGAACAGCTGGGATATCATTCACAGATCATCCTGTCCGGAAGACGTATCAATGATGATATGGGAAAATATGTAGCAGAAAGCCTTGTAAAGAACCTGATCAAAGCGGATATTCCAGTGAACAAAGCCAAAGTTGCGATTCTGGGATTCACATTTAAGGAGAACTGCCCGGATACAAGAAATACGAAGGTAATTGATATTTATAATGAATTACTGGAGTATGGAATCAGACCGGTGGTAACGGACGAAACAGCCGATGCGGAAGAGGCGAAGAGACTGTATGGTATCGATTTTGTAAGGCTGGATACCATTCAGGATATGGATGCGGTTATTATTGCGGTATCCCACACAGAATTCCTGAAACTGAACCGGGAAGATATCGCCGGATTCTATAATAAAAAGCATGCAAAGAAAGTATTACTTGACATAAAAGGATTGTTGGACAAAAAAGAATATACTGATGAAGAGTATGTTTACTGGAGGTTATAATATGGGCTATAAAGATTTGAAATTTGATAAGGAAAGTTTGTTTTTAGTAACAGGAGGAGCGGGATTCATTGGCTCCAATCTCTGCGAAGCATTGACAGATATGGGATATCAGGTAAGATGTCTGGATGATTTGTCGACAGGCTCACAAAAGCATGTCGATATGCTCTCAGACAGACCGAACTACACATTTATGAAGGGTGATATCAAAGATTTTGATACTTGTATGGAAGCCTGCAAGGGAGTAACTTATGTCCTGAATCAGGCAGCGTGGGGAAGCGTTCCGAGAAGCATTGAGATGCCTTTATTTTATGAAGAAAATAATATCAAAGGAACACTGAATATGATGGAAGCTGCCAGACAGAACGGCGTAAAAAAATTTGTTTATGCTTCCAGCTCTTCTGTATACGGAGACCATCCGGCGCTTCCTAAGAAAGAAGGCGTAGAGGGAAACCTGTTATCTCCTTATGCGTTGACAAAACGCACCAACGAAGAATATGGAAAGTTATATAAAAAATTGTATGGTCTGGATACCTACGGCCTTCGCTACTTTAATGTTTTCGGTCGTCGTCAGAATCCGGATGGAATGTATGCAGCCGTTGTTCCGAAGTTCATCAAGATGTTGCTGAACGGGGAGACACCTACGATCAATGGAGACGGCAGACAATCCAGAGACTTTACTTACATCGATAATGTCATAGAGGCTAACTTAAAAGCATGTCTTGCACCTTCAGAAGCAGGTGGAGAAGCCTTTAATATAGGATTTGGCGGAAGAGAATTCTTAATTGATATATACTACAATTTATGTGAAGCATTGGGTAAGAAAGTAGAGCCGAATTTTGGACCGGACAGATTGGGTGATGTCAGAGATTCCAATGCGGATATCAGTAAAGCAAAAGAATTATTAGGATATGCTCCTGAATATGACTTCAAGACAGGCATCAACCTTGCAATTGACTGGTATAAGGAAAATCTGTAATCTTTGCGGGCGTCGCTTAAAATATGAATAGACTTTCTGTATGTGAATATGGGAGGTCTATTTTGCTTATGGATGAGGTTTGAGTCGTCAATTTGCACAATTTATGTTACTAAAAAAATGATACACAACATATTTCGTTCGCAACGCGCTCCCGCTTGGATTTAGCCGCAGTGGTACATAAGACCAAAAAGTACTTGGTCTAAGTACCAGCGGCTTCATACAGTTGCTCACCAAACTATGTTGTGCATCAATTTTTGCTTGGTAAGTGTATGTGCAAATTGACGAAGCCAAGTTTTTAGAAGATAAGCTATGCAACTATTGATTAGAAGGTATGCTCGAAGCATGCAGATAGGTGTAAAAAATGAAGTATGAAATAGTGATATTCGGAGTTAAAGATACGACAGAAGAGATTGTAGAATATATTCAGAAGAGTATAGGGAAAGTGGATCTGGTAGTGACGATTCATGAAAGTGTACTGGGGGGGAATCAGGTATCCGGTTATAAGGGGCTTGGTTTCCTGACAGAGAAGTATGGGATTGAAGTGTTTGAGACAAAGGCATATGGATTGAATGATGAAGAGACAAAGAGCTTTTTCTCAGAGAATGAATTTTCTATCGGTATCTCTATGGGCTGGCAGAGGCTGATTCCGGAGCATGTATTGAATGCTTTTCAGGAGGGTGTCTTTGGATTTCATGGAAGCTGCGGATATCTTCCGTTTGGAAGAGGCCGTTCTCCGCTTAACTGGTCTGTCATCAATGGAGACAGCAGATTTATCCTGAATCTGTTCCAATATGATAAAAATGCAGATAGTCCTAATGTTTTTGCCAATGAGATGTTCCAGATCAATGTGCATGATACAATCAGGACACTTCAGTATAAGAATGTTATTGTATCTAAGCGTCTGATCAGGAGATTGCTGGATGCTTTCAGGGAAGGGAATATCAGAATTCATAGAGAATCCAAAGACTTTGACGGGTGGTATCATAAACGTACCGCTGAGGATGGCAGGATAGAATTCCATTCCCGTACGCGGGATATTTATAATCTGGTGCGAGGCGTGACAAGACCGTTTCCGGGTGCTTTTTGCTATAAAGATAAGAGTAAGATTACAGTATGGAGTGTGCATCCATTTGACGAAATGCTCGATTTTTCCATGTATGCACCTGGGGAAGTGATTGATAAGATAGATGGGCAGCTGATTGTCAGAACGCTGGATGGTTCTATTCTGATAGAGGAATATGAATGTGCCTGTGAGATACAAGTTGGTGATAGTTTACAGTAATGGAGTGAAACAGGAATGAAGATAGCAGTACGTATAGATGATATTACACCGGACATGGACTGGGAAAGTTTCTACCGGTTTAAAGAATTATTGGATCGGTATGAGATTAAGCCATTGATTGGAATTGTACCGGACAATCAGGATAAGAACCTGATGCGCGATAAAAAGAGAGAAGATTTCTGGATTTATATCAAAGAACTCTATGGATCCGGCTGGAGTATTGCAATGCATGGATATCAGCATGTGTATACAACCAAAAAGGGCGGTCTTTTCCCGTTGAATCATTTCTCTGAATTTGCAGGTGTTCCTCATGAAAGGCAGAGGGAAATGCTGGCGGAAGGAAAGAAGATTTTCCAGGAGCATGGAATTACCACGGACGTATTTATGGCACCGGGTCATTCTTATGACAGGAATACATTGAACCTTCTGTCGGAGCTTGGATTTCGCTATGTGACGGATGGATTTGGCAGTCAGCCCTATATGGAATCTAAGAGCGGTCTGGTGTTCTTACCGATTGCATTTCAAAGTAAGGCGGATATTAATAAACCGAAGGGATATACCACGCTTGTATATCACTTGAACGGGATGACAGCAAAGCAATTTAAAAAATATGAAAAAATAATCAAAGAACATAAGGATTGTTTTATTTCGTATGAAGATTATATGAAAGTGATACCAGTTCCACGCTTATTTGCCGGAAGAGTGAAAGAAAAAATAATGGTATCCATGAAATATTTTCTGGTTCGCATACGCACATTTCTACGGGGGTGAGAAATAAAAATGAGGATGGATGAAAAGAAGCCGCTTAGAGTATTGCAGGTATTGGGCGGTACTGCACTTGGTGGTGCAGAAAGCCGTATTATGGATATCTATCGTAATATGGACCGGACAAAATTACAATTCGATTTTGTGGTCCATAATACCAGGGAAGACCACTATAA
>JAEWWQ010000079.1 GCA_023458855.1 Bacillota bacterium | reverse complement strand
AGATATTAAAGTATTATCCAGACGTGTTATCACGGAGGGAAAAGCAGACGGTATTTATCTGAGCGTACAGAACTTACAGGATAAAAATATCAAAAATACAGATTATCTGGAGATTGTCACACCAAGTGAAAGAAAAGTATTGGATGAAGCAAATAGAGTAAGCAATAACAACATTTTACATATCTGTGGATATGAAGGTGTGAGAAATGATCTGTCCATCTATGTGGATTATCCGGCAAAAGCAGTTAACTGGGCTGTGACGATAGAAAATGTCAGTCTGGAAGAAGGGAAAAAACTGTTTGACGGAAAAGCAGTAATCGGTGGATTCGCAAATACGGATAAGGATCTGCTATATAAGGGAAGTAAAAAAGAAATCGAGTCCGCTACAGAGCAGCTCATCAGCAAGGCCGGTAAGAAGGGAATTATTCTTGGTGCAGATTGCACCGTTCCAAGTGATATCGAATTTAGCAGACTTGAGTGGGTCAGAAAGAAAGCAGCAAGAGTCTAAGAAAAAATCACAGTTGATGTAAATGAAAATCGAGGAGAAAGAAAATTATGAAAAATAAAAAAATATTGGCACTGATAACAAGCCTGATAGGAATAGCAGTTGTTGCAACAGGATGCGGAAGTAAAGTTTCTCAAACAAATGCGGCTGATAGTCCGGTAACGGAGGCGACAGCAGAGGAAGAGACAACAAGTGAAGAAAATACAAGTGAGACGGACAGCGCAGAAGAAGGTACCGGAGAAGTGCAGAAAATAACGGTAGCCCATACACAAACCTACATTCCCTATGATTACGTGAATGAAGCAGGGGAATCAGATGGATTTGAAGTACAGGTACTGAAAGCAGTAGATGAACTGCTACCGCAATATGAATTTTCCTATGTGCCTACAACGGATGATGATTTATTGATCGGAGTTGAGTCCGGAAAATACAATATTGGAACAAAAGGTGCCTGGTTCACAGAAGAACGCGCCGAGAAATTTATATTTCCGAAGAACTATATAGGTGCAAGCAGCATTGGAATTACTTACAGAACAGAGAATGCGGATAAGATCAAAGATCTGGAATCCTTTGCTTCCTTCAGCGGAAAATTAGTACCGATTGCACCGCAAAATGCGCAGTATAACGTGGTAGAACAATATAATACAGAACACCCGGATAATCAGGTGGATCTGCAGGCTTCCGATGCATTTACAATTGCGGACGCTTATACATGGGTAGTGGAAGGCAGATATGATGCATATTTTGATATAAAGACATCGTTTGAAAATAATGTCGTATCGGAAGAGGGGGCATACCATGATTATGCAGATAAGCTAAGCTATGCAGTGTACCAGGCAATTCCGACGTATCCGTTGTTTAACAAGGGTGATCAGGAGCTTGCGGATGCGTATGATCAGGCCATTGAGCAATTAACGGAAAGCGGAAAAATTTTAGAATTAGAGGAAGAATATTTTGGAGAAGATCTTTTCCAATACATTCAGAAGTAATATTTGACGAAGGGAAGAATACGAGTTATGAGACCATTTAAACCTATATTTATATTGGAAGTAATTCCGGTATTACTTCCCTATTTGTTAGTAACCATATCTATAATGATTGGAACAGTACTTTTTGGCGGGATTTTGGGACTCATCCTGGCAAAAGCCAAAGTACAAAAAAGAAGAATTCCGAAACGATTGGCTGATACTTATATCGGGATCTTAAGGTGTACACCGTCCATAGTACTGCTATTCATTATTTTTTACGGACTTCCGGAGCTGCTGGAGGCAGTATTTGGATGGAACATAAATGACTATAACAAAGGAATTTTTGTTGTCATAACATTTACACTTATATTTGCGGCTACGATGGCAGAAGTTATGAGAACGGCATATGAATCTATTGATAAGGGCCAGCATGAGGCGGCGGTCAGTGTGGGATTAACAGAATTACAGGCATTTTACAGAATTCTATTACCACAAGGTATCGTAGTTGCACTTCCTAATTTCAGCAACTCATTAATTGGACTGATGAAAGAAGGAACCCTGGCCTATACCATTGGTCTTATCGATATTATGGGAAAAGGACAATTGGTAATCGGCAATAACTATGGTTCCTATGCGCTGGAAACCTATATTGCACTGGCAATTATCTATTGGGGAATGACGATCATCATAGAAAAAACTTTTGCCGGAATAGAAACAAAATTGTCAAAAGGCAGGAAAAATCATGAAATGGATAAAAGAAGCTTACGGAATAACAGATTAACGAAAAGAGTGAAGAAGGTGGCATGATGGAATTTGATTTAGAATTTGCGAAGCATACATTTTTCGTTGCACTTACGGGGATTCCCACAACGCTTAAATTAACAATTGTTTCCTTACTGTTAGCTGCACCAATTGCTTTTTTCATGGCAGTGGTAAAAATAAATCAAGTGAGAGGAATCAGAAGGGGTGTCGCAATTTATGTATCCTTTATCAGAGGAACACCAATTGTGCTGCAGATATTGATTATTTATAGTTTATTTCCAAGTCTGCTGAATCTGCTCGTGAAGCAATTGCAGCTTCCAATAAATGTATTTGATCTGAATCCCATTCTATATGCATATATCGTATTTACGCTGAATACGATAGCAACCATGTCGGAGACATGGAGATCGGCACTGCTGACTGTAAACAGCGGGCAGCTGGAAGCAGCACAGGCAATTGGTCTGTCAACTGTAAGGGCATACACACGCATTATCATTCCGCAGGCCTTAGTGGCCGCATTACCAAATATTTGTAATATTACAGTCAGTTTATTAAAAAATACATCACTTGCATTTCTGATGACCGTAAAAGACATCACTGCAATTGCAAAGATGGAAGCATCCTATGGATACAACTATATCGAAGCTTATGCAGTTATTTTTCTGATTTATATAATGATATGTACCCTGGTACAAATCGGATTCAATCGGATGGAACGATATTTTAGTTTTTTTAAGACGTGTGGAAATGTATAAAATCTAATAAAACAGTGAGGTAAGAATATGCTGGAAATCAAGGGGATTCGAAAATCCTTTCATGAAAACGAAGTATTAAAAGGGGTGGACATTAAAGTAGATAAGGGAGATGTTGTAGTGATTCTGGGGCCGAGCGGATCGGGGAAGACAACATTGCTGCGCTGCATGAATTTTCTGGAAAAAGCAGAGGCAGGCGAGATTATTTTTGATACTATCCATACAGAATTTACTTCAGCTACTAAAAAAGTAATATCCAAAGTTCGTAAAAAAACTGCATTTGTATTTCAGAATTATAACTTGTTCCATAATAAGACAGCACTTGAAAATGTGACGGAAGGCCTGATCGTGGCAAGGAAGATACCAAAAGAGAAAGCAATTGAGATTGGAAAAAAAGCATTGGATAAGGTCGGATTATCAGATCGTTATGATTATTATCCATCAAAGCTGTCAGGCGGACAACAGCAAAGAGTAGGAATTGCAAGGGCAATTGCAGTGGAGCCGGATGTGATCCTCTTTGATGAGCCTACATCGGCACTTGATCCGGAACTGATTGGGGAAGTATTGAACGTTATGAAACAATTGGCGAGAGAAGGCACTACAATGGTCGTGGTGACGCATGAGATGTCTTTTGCACAGGAGGTAGCAAATCATGTTATTTTCATGGATGGAGGAGTTATTGTGGAAGAGGGCACTTCCAAAGATATCTTCACACATCCGAAAGAGGAGAGGACAAAACAGTTTTTAAGGCGGATTCTGAATGAAACAGAGTATGTCATATAAGTAAGTATATTTGCAGTTGGATAGGAACAGGCAGGAAAAGAGGATAAGTATGCTAAGTGGAAAAACAGTTTTTATTACAGGCGCCGGCAGCGGAATCGGAAGAAAAATTGCGATCATGATGAGCAGGCAGCATGCAGAAGTATATCTGGCAGGAAGAACGATTGAGAGTCTCCGGGAAACAGCCACTATCATACATGAAGAAGGCGGCGATGTCGGATACTGTAAATGTGATGTTGCAGATGCAGCCGAGGTCAGGGCAGCAGTTCAGAAGTCAGTGGATTATTTTGGAAAACTGGATACTGTGATAAATAATGCGGCCATCTTTGAACCTACCAATATATTGAATAAAGAGCTGGAAAAAACATGGCGGGAAACATTTGAAATCAATCTGATGGGAGCGGTGCATGTAATTGCTGAGGCGGCACCGCATCTGATCCGCAATGGGAAAGGAAGCATTATTAATATTGCTTCCGTAGATGCTTACGATGGCTGCAAAGGCTATTCTGCTTATTCGGCATCCAAAGGAGGAATTGTGGGTCTGACAAAAAGTCTGGCACTTGACCTGGGTCAGTATTTTATCCGCGTGAATGCAATTGCACCGGGAATAACGGATACACCTATGACACATGAAAGAATTGCAGAGAATGAAAATAAATACTTAAATAAGCTCGTATTAAAAAGAATTGGAGAAGATACGGATATTGCGAATACTGCTATTTTCTTATCCTCGGATATGTCTGATTATATGACTGGACAGGTATTACATGTAAATGGTGGTATGCGACTTGCATAATACGCTTGACGAAGTGATGGAAATGCATTATACTTTCAAATAAAATAAATCCTATCAACATAGTATGAATGGAGAAACGAAAATCATTTAAAATACATTAAGGGGATCATGATGATGAAAGTAAATACCGTATGTATTCATGGAACAAATAAAAAAAAGGATGCTACAGGAGCCATTACCTATCCGATTTACCAGACAGCTACTTTTGCGCACCTGGGAGTTGGTGAGAGTACCGGGTATGATTATACAAGAACGCAGAATCCAACAAGACAGCAACTGGAAGACACGGTTGCTTTGCTTGAAAAAGGGGCGGGTGCAATCGCCTGTGCCACAGGAATGGCGGCAATTACAGCAGTCATGGAGCTATTCAGACCGGGAGACCACATTGTAGTTTCAGACGATTTATATGGAGGAACTTATCGTTCCTTTCACACCATCAATGAAAAAAACGGAATTTCATTTACTGCGGTCAATACCAGTAATATAAAGGAAATAGAAGAAGCAATCACTGAAAATACCAGGGCAGTCTATATCGAGACGCCGTCCAATCCGATGATGCAGGTGACAGATATTGCAGCCGTTGCCAAGGTAGCCAGAGAACATCAGCTCTTATTAATTGTGGATAATACTTTTTTGACACCATATCTGCAAAGGCCGATTGAATTAGGGGCGAATATTGTAGTGCACAGCGGAACAAAGTATTTATGCGGTCATAACGACACCCTCGCAGGATTTATTATCGTAGACTGTGAAGAACTCAAGGAACGTCTTCGTGTGATTTATAATACAACGGGTGCCTGTCTGGCACCGATAGACAGCTGGCTTTTGATGCGCGGAATAAAGACTCTTGGAATCCGTATTGACAGGCAGCAGGCGAATGCAATGCAGATTGCAGTATGGTTACAAAAGCAGGATTGGGTAAAGCAGGTATATTATATTGGGTTACCGGAACATCCGTCTTTCGAATTGTCGAAGCGTCAGGCTGATGGATTTGGAGCAATGATTTCTTTTGCCCTAGACAATGAAGAAAGAGTCGTCCAGATACTGGAACACGTAAAGGTGATTCAATTTGCGGAAAGCCTCGGCGGGGTGGAGTCATTGATCACTTATCCGATGGTACAGACGCATGCAGCAATACCGGAAGAAATCAGAAAGGCCAAAGGAATTGATGAACATCTGTTACGGCTTTCAGTAGGGATAGAAGATGTGGAAGATTTGATCGAAGACCTGCAGCAGGCAGCAGAATACTAGTTCAGTTCAGCTTTAGATACCGCGAGGTGTTTTTTGTGAGTGTAGCGAAGCGAAAGTCACATAAAACCCGAGTATAACAAGCGCGAAATTATGCAGAACGCATAATTTCTGTGCATCTTTTGTTACTGTGAAGCCGTAAAGCTGAACTGTAACCAATACTAAGATACAAATAGAAATGGAACATAAAAATAACTGAATAAATAAAAAGGAAGGTATCAAGTATGAGTACATTGAGTGAAAGAACATTAAGATTTGAAACAAAGCAGTTACATGTAGGACAGGAAAATCCTGATCCGGCAACAGATGCCAGAGCGGTACCGATCTATCAGACATCTTCTTATGTATTCCATAACAGCCAGCATGCAGCAGATAGATTTGGCCTGAGAGATGCAGGCAATATCTATGGAAGACTAACCAATCCGACCCAGGACGCATTTGAACAAAGGATAGCAGCACTTGAGAATGGCGTGGCAGCACTGGCAGTGGCATCGGGTGCAGCAGCAGTTACCTATACATTCCAGAATCTGGCACAGGCAGGTGATCATATTGTATCTGCGAAGACAATCTATGGCGGAACATATAATTTACTGGCACATACATTGCCGCAATATGGTATTTCCACTACATTCGTAGACCCTGATAATCTGAATGAGATCCGTGGGGCAATTAAGGAAAATACAAAAGCAATATTCATTGAGACTCTGGGCAATCCCAATTCTAATGTGACAGATGTACAGGCAGTTGCGGATATTGCGCATGAGAATAAGATACCGCTTGTCATTGATAATACTTTTGGAACACCTTATCTGATCAGACCAATTGAATATGGTGCTGATATTGTGGTACATTCTGCGACAAAATTCATTGGCGGACACGGTACGGCAATCGGCGGTGTCATCGTGGACGGCGGTAAATTTGACTGGGAAGCATCCGGAAAATTTGCGTCCTTGACTGATCCTGATCCAAGCTACCATGGAATCAGCTTTACAAAGGCAGTAGGTGCAGCAGCATTTGTAACAAAGATCAGAGCAATCCTCCTTCGTGATACGGGAGCGACAGTTTCACCATTTCATGCCTTTCTTTTCTTACAGGGACTTGAAACATTGTCTCTCCGTGTAGAGCGTCATGTGGAGAATACCTTAAAAGTAGTAGATTACTTGTCGAAGCATCCAAAGGTGGAACATGTCAATCATCCGTCCTTGGAAGATGCACCGACGCATGAGCTGTATGAAAGATACTTCCCGAATGGCGGTGGATCTATCTTTACCTTTGAGATCAAAGGCGGTGCGTCCGAAGCACAAAGATTCATTGATAATTTACAGGTATTTTCATTATTAGCGAATGTAGCCGATGTAAAATCCCTGGTAATTCACCCTGCATCTACCACACATTCACAGCTTACAGAGGAAGAATTAGCCGATCAGGGAATTAAGCCGAATACCATTAGGTTATCAATCGGAACGGAACACATTGATGATATTATTTTTGATTTGGAAGAGGCATTTAAAACAGTATAAGTAGTGTATGGAGAAGAAACGAACTTTGACCGGGGCTGTTTCTTCTTTTTTTATGATTGATATCAGGCGGGTTTGTTGCAATGAATGATCACTTACTCTATAATTGAATTATTAGGAATCAGGTGTCAAAAGATTACCATAGAACTTAGCTTCATCAATTTGCACAATTTATGTTGTGCATCGATTTTTGTTTTACATGTATATGTGCAAATTGATGAATTCAAATATACGAATATACTTTTGACACCCTGATTACATTAGACAATAAACGATAGAAAAGAGTGATAAAATGCGGGAAATGGAATTCAAAATGGAAAGACAAGGGTTACTTGAAAAAGGACAAAAGGTAACTGTTACGGAAGGGGTATTGCCTAGTAATTATTATTATGTAATCGACCCTTCACTTGCAATGTCCGGTAATTATCCGTTTCGGGAAAGGCTTATGTCACAGGAAGGTGTGGTAAAAGAAATCATTGAAAATTCACGCGGCTTCTATGTAACGGTAGTATTTGATGAATAAAAGGAGAAGATGGCAATACCAGAAAATATAGTTACATAAATAAATTAGATAAATAGGAGCTGACTATATGAGCAGAGTTGAATTAGGAGATTCGATTCAATTAATTAAGACGATTGACAATGAATCTGTCCATTTGATTTTGTCTGATATACCATACGGTATTAATTTCGATAGCTGGGATGTCTTACACAATAATACTAATAGTTCATTATTAGGGAAAAGTCCAGCTCAAGAAAAAGGCGGAAGTATATTTAAAACCAGAGGTAAGCCATTGAATGGGTGGTCTCTGGCAGATAAAAATATTCCTATTGAATATTATGAATGGTGCAGAACGTGGGCAGATGATTGGTATAGAGTTTTAAAGCCAGGAGCAAGTTGTTTTGTTTTTGCTGGAAGAAGAATGGCACATAGATGTATTTGTGCAATGGAAGATGCTGGATTTATATTTAAAGATATGATTGCATGGGAAAAAGATTCTGCTGCATATAGAGCACAAAGAGTGAGCTGTGTTTTTGATAGAAGAAATGATGCAGAAAACAGTGAAAGATGGGAGGGATGGAAAATTGGTAATTTGCGACCACTATTTGAACCTATTTTATGGTTTATGAAGCCGTATCCACAAGGGAGCACACTAACGGATAATATTATTCAACATGGAGTAGGTGCTTATAATGAAGAAGCATTGAAGGAATTAACTATTTGGAATGAAGGATTAGAAGTATGCTCTAATATGTTAAAGGTT
>JAEWWQ010000078.1 GCA_023458855.1 Bacillota bacterium | reverse complement strand
CCAAGAATTATGGATATGGGACAGTGTAATGATGCTTATAGTGCCATTAAAGTTGCAGTTGCGCTGGCAGAGGCATTTGGATGCACGGTAAATGAATTGCCGTTGTCAATGGTATTATCATGGTATGAACAGAAGGCGGTATGTATCTTACTCACATTATTGCATCTGGGAATCAAAGATATTTATTTAGGACCGACACTTCCTGCGTTTATTTCTGAGAATGTGTTGCACTATCTGGTAGAAAATTATAATATTTCTCCAATCAGTACACCGGAAGAAGATCTGAAGAAAATTCTGGGATAATTCATAAAGAAAGTATAACATAAAGGAAACAGGACTTCTAATAGTCATGTTTCCTTTTGCAGTTATTGTAACAAATCATATTGGAGGAGCAGATCTTTGATTTAATTTTTGAAGAATCTGATAAAGCGGTTTATAAAGAATAAGTGTGACGATAAAATTTCCAATACAATGTATGATATCAAAAGGGATTCCGCTGATCCAATAGCCGAATCCGGCAGCCCAGCCGCCGCTTACACAGTATGGAATTGCACATAGGATGCCAAAGAATAAACCATAGAAACCAGAGATGACTGCCCAGAATGTGGTAGTTTTATAGCTTCTGAGCGTACATAAAAATAATACGATACCAGCCAGGATGCTCCAGACATAAAGATACATGATCCACCAGATGCCAAAGCCATATAAGAGACCTTCCAGTAAAGCAAATAAATAAATGATCAAGAATACTTTTTTCCTAAAAAACTGAGTGTATAAAATAATGAGTAAAGAAACAATCTCAATATTAGGCAAAAAGGATAGTGCAATTTGACTGATAAATAAAATCGCAGTTAAAAAAGCCAAAATTACAATGCTGCTTGATTTCATAGGAATCTCTATTCTTCTCACACTAATATCCTTCCGTCATTATTAATTCAAAAGAGTCACCATCTTTTAGAGGAGTCTGGTCAGCCGAGGTCGTTGTCATTTTTCCGTTTTGCTTAAGGCACCACCATTGCTGCAGGGAGTCATTGGCGATTTCCCCATCTACGGTTGTAATAAAGAGGCCGTAGGCACCGGATTCTCCTTCGACAAGATTCTCAGCTTCTAACACGTCGCCCAGGTATTCAGCATCAGTATGGTAAGTGAATTCTTTTGCCGCTTTATTTCCATGAATAACGGTAACCGTTATGACCTTTGTTCCTTCTGCAGTGCCAGGCAGAAATATCTTGTATAGGAACAGAAAGAGGAGGAGCGTTGCAATGAGAGCGAAGATGGCAATAATTGTTTTTTTAAAATGAGGATTAATTTTCATAATGGCGTAACCTCTACCTATCTTTTTGCAAGTCATATTAGCATTTACCGGAACAGGTGTCAAGGAAGGACAAGAATTCTGGCAGGTATCTGCTTACAATATAATGAAACAAAATCTGCAAAAAGTGTTATACTATAAAAATAAATTAAGATTGCAAAGGAGTTCATTATGATAGAAGAAATCAAATCATCTGCTGCAACAGCCGCTATGGAGATATGCGAGGCAGCGCAGTTATCAAAAGGTCAGATTCTGGTAGTCGGATGTTCCTCCAGTGAGATCAGGGGGCAAAAGATGGGAAGTGATTCCAGCCCTGAGATTGGTCAGGCAGTGTTCGAAGGTCTCATGTCTGTACTAGCACCACGCGGAATTTATCTTGCGGCTCAGTGTTGTGAGCATCTGAACCGCGCGATTATTATTGAAAAGGAAGCCATTGGAAATGCAGATATCGTGAATGCAGTACCACAGCCAAAAGCTGGCGGTTCTTTTGCAACAGCAGCGTATAGAGGATTTTCCAATCCTGTTGCGGTTGAAGAAATAAAAGCAGATGCCGGACTTGATATTGGAGGCACCTTAATCGGAATGCATCTGAAAAAAGTGGCAGTTCCGGTGAGACTTGAAACAAGGCACATTGGGGAAGCAATTCTGCTGGCAGCGAGAACAAGGCCAAAGTATATAGGTGGAACACGCGCCGTGTATGATACTGATCTGGCTTAATGAGCTAAATTGTTGTTATACCATTTACATTTGCATGTTCGTCCTCTTCCATAGGAATTACAAGACATTTCTTTCCGTCAATGATCTGTGACTTTATCTGCGTGACTTTTTCAGGTGCTACGGTAAGAACAACATCAAAAGCGGCAGATAGTTCAGGATCTGCTGTCTTTTCTTTTAATTGCTCCGTTAACATCTGGACCTGCTCGGTAAGTTCGAATTCTTTCTTTTTCTGCGCGCTTGCGGCAAGTACTTTGTTATCGATCAGATGTTCCGCAACCGGTGGTGTATTGCCGAATTCTTCTGTATAGGACTGTCCGATTTTGCTTGTGACTTCTTCCGGGACACCGCTTTCCGCCATGAGGTCCTGAATAGTGTCACAGGTAAGGAGGATAGGCTCCTCATTTTCCTCTTTTTCCGTTTCCTGTTCCTTTACTTTTGTATGTAGATTCTCCTGAATTTTCATAAAGACAGGTTCACTTTTCTCTTCATCCCCCAATGCCTGTTTGACGATGGCGTGAAAGGCTTCTTTCTGCTCAAAAGCGGTTTTTTTGGATGCACATCCTAATCCGGATTCCATAAGTTCAGGATGTGGTTCTTTGGCATTTTTGGTGTAGTACAGGGCGGAATGGATATCAGAGCTGCGGTCTGTGAAAGCCGGAAACAGAAATCCGTTTTCCGGTGCACTTACCACCCAGTCGCGGATGCGGGCACCGATCCGGTGCTCATCCTCGCGATAGCCAAGTCCTGGTTTGGTAAGTTCCACGGGGCATATGGCGCATAACAAATATTCATAGACTTCTTCTGATTCGTCCAGTTTTGCATTATCATTTGTCTTGGTAATAACGTCATAAGCATCATGGAAGAGTAAAATAAGAAAATTCCCGACATAATCATAACTTTCGATGATCAATTGATAGAAACGCTCCAGCAAATCCTCATTTTTTAATTTACTGTCCTTTAATCCCATCAGAAACTGTTGTTTTCCACCAGCATTTTCTTCTGCAAGTGGGAATTCCAATGTAAGGAGATTATTGCCGATTGTTCCGGATAAAGCTTTTTTGGCTATCTCTAAGTACTTATAAAATTCTTCGTCTTTCAGATTTAAGAAAGTTTCTCCTATCTTTAAGACAATATTCTTCTGTCCGTCAACATAACAACCGCACATTCTGGTAAAAGTACATTCATTCTTTTTAAAGCGTCTTTTTAATTCAAGTACATCTTTCTTTTTCATATCATAACCTCTTTTTCTGGTAATAAGACTAATACAGCTTGTATTTGTGCCTGTGAATATTATAATCGCTGTTTTGAGGCTTCGCAAGTTTCTTATGGAAAAACGGAGAGGAAGGTGCTACAATAAAACAGGTAAAATTAATAAACAGAATTGAGACAGAATATGACAAAAGACATGACGATCGGGAATCCGATGAAACTTATTTTGCAATTTACAATACCGTTATTATTAGGAAATCTTTTTCAGCAGATGTATAATCTGGCTGATTCTATTATTGTAGGAAGGGCACTCGGGATTAAAGCATTGGCTTCTGTCGGAGCCAGTACCTCCATCACTTTTTTGATTATTGGGTTTGTAATAGGAACCTGCAGTGGTTTTGCCATTCCGGTAGCGCAGTGTTTTGGGGCCGGGAATGAAGTGGAGATGAGAAAATTCGTTTTTAACGGAATGATACTTGCAGTTATTCTTGCTGCATGCCTTACGGTCGTAACATGCCTGCTGTGTAGAAA
>JAEWWQ010000077.1 GCA_023458855.1 Bacillota bacterium | reverse complement strand
ACCCGGTGGTGTATTACGATTGTTATTCATGCCGTTTCAGCCATCGTAATTATTTAATTTATTTTCCTGATTTTCCATCACAATTCTCCTCAATGTTACTACATTTAGGTATTAAATTACTTTTAAATACCTTATTTCAGTATAAAGATAGAATCGTTATAAATCAACTGATTTATTATGAAAAAAATTCTTTATCTATAAAAACTTTATTAAATGAGGGTGAAAAATTTTTAAGAACAAGATTAAAAACTATAGCAATCCATTCTAACTGTGTAGTATACTATATTTGTATTTATTTTAAAAAAATTCTCTATCGTTGAGAAAGTACTAGCTTTTTTTAATAAATCATTGTACAATTGATAGGTGTTTTTTATTTCGTGACTACGGGCGTTTATATCAACGGGGATATCTATCTACGGCGATTTTGGCGCCTTTTTTATAGAAGAGAAGGAGATTCGATATGGCAGTAAAATATGTATTTGTAACGGGCGGTGTTGTATCCGGTCTTGGAAAAGGAATTACAGCAGCTTCCTTGGGAAGACTACTAAAAGCACGCGGCTACAAAGTGACTATGCAAAAATTTGATCCTTATATCAATATTGACCCGGGAACTATGAACCCTATTCAGCATGGTGAAGTATTTGTTACGGACGATGGTGCAGAAACAGATCTTGATCTGGGACATTATGAGCGTTTTATTGACGAAAGTCTGGACAAGAATTCCAATGTAACGACTCGTAAAATCTATTGGTCGGTATTACAAAATGAACGAAGAGGCGATTACTGCGGCGGTACCGTTCAGGTTATTCCGCATATTACAAACGAAATCAAAAGCCGTTTTTATAGAAACTTCACAGATAAGGAAACCAGAATTGCTATTATTGAAGTCGGCGGTACTGTCGGTGATATCGAAAGCCAGCCTTTCCTTGAATCAATTCGCCAGTTTCAGCATGAAGTAGGAAGAGAAAATGCTATTTTGATTCATGTTACCCTCATTCCCTACTTAAAAGCTTCTCAGGAAATGAAGACAAAACCTACCCAGGCCAGTGTAAAAGAATTGCAAGGCATGGGAATACAGCCTGATATTATCGTATGCAGAAGTGAACATCCTATTGATAACCAGATGAGAGACAAGATTTCCTTATTCTGCAATCTTCCCAGCAACCATGTTCTTCAGAATCTGGATGTGGAATATTTATATGAAGCTCCTCTGGCCATGGAAAGAGAGCGTCTGGCACAAGTGGCCTGCGAATGTCTGAACCTGGACTGCCCGGAACCTGATCTTGCAGATTGGAACTGCATGGTAGATTCTTTAAAATCTCCTACCAGTGAGGTGAACATTGCACTTGTTGGTAAGTATATTCAATTACATGATGCCTATATCAGTGTTGTGGAAGCATTGAAGCATGGTGGTATCTCACATAGAACGACTGTTAATATCAAATGGGTGGATTCTGAACTGGTTACAGGCGAAAATGTTGCAGATATTTTGTGTGATGTAGATGCTGTTATTGTTCCTGGCGGATTTGGAGATCGTGGTATTGACGGTATGATTACCTCTATCCATTATGCAAGAGTGAATAAGATACCTTTCCTTGGTATCTGCCTTGGCATGCAGTTGTCCATTGTTGAATATGCCAGAAATGTTGTTGGTTTTAATGATGCACACAGCATTGAGTTCAATTCCAGTACAACACATCCGGTTATTGCCTTAATGCCTGATCAGAATGGTGTTGAGGATATCGGCGGTACTTTAAGGCTTGGTTCTTATCCATGTGTATTGGATAAAGACTCCAAAGCTTATGAATTATTTAGTGAGGAAACCATTCACGAAAGACACAGACATCGCTATGAAGTAAATAACGACTTTAGAAATGTATTGATCGAACATGGTATGAAATTATCCGGTATCTCACCGGACGGACGTATTGTTGAGATGTGTGAACTTCCGGAACATCCATTTTTTGTTGCAACTCAAGGACATCCGGAATTAAAATCAAGACCAAACAGGCCGCATCCATTATTTAAAGGTTTTGTGGGTGCTGCTTTAAAAAATAAGAACAACTAGAATAGTTCAATAAAACAGGGAGTGTGCGGTGCACACTCCCTGTTTTATATCATTTTATTTCTATTCCAGTGTAAATTGTTCTGCTATTTCCTGTAATTTTAGTACACTATCCTTACATTTATTTACAATCTCAAAATTATCAGTTGTCTTCGTTACTACTTCAGAAGTCTTTTCTGCAATATCCGTAACTCCCGCCGAAGACTCACCAACTGTGGAGTTAATACCAATAATCGCAGTAGATACTTCTGAAATAGATTCAATCAATTCATGAATTGCATTTCCTATATTATTCATACTACTCTTGAATATATTTGCATCTTCACTATACTGTGTACTGACTTCACCAAAATTACGGAAATCATTTTGTACAGTCTGCTCCAGGAACTCAATTATCTCATTTAGGCTTTCTGTCAGATTCGTTACTGCGCCATTTACTTCCTTTACTATAGAAGTAATGTCTCCCACTGTCTGTGAAGTCTGGTTTGCAAGATTGCCGATCTCAGTTGCAACAACTGCAAAGCCTCTGCCTGCCTCACCTGCTCTTGCAGCCTCAATGCTTGCGTTCAATGCCAACAGACCTGTCTGGGATGATATCTCCATAATAGCATTAGTCAATTCGTTAATCTTATCAACTGCTTTGGAATCTTCTATTGCTTTTTCCGTCTTCGCTTTAACACTATTATATACGTTCCGCGTACGGTCTGTAGCCTGCTGCGTTGTCTTCTTTAATTGCTCCGCACGTGTTAAAATCGTTTCCGATGCCTCTTCTCCGCTCTTCGTCATACGATCTATACCGTCTGCATTTGATTGCATTCCCTCAATATTAGAACTGATGGTCTCTGTCGTAGCAGCTGTTTCCTGCATACCGGCTGCAAGTTCTTCTGTGGTTGCTGAATTATCCATGCATCTGGAATTAATATCATTTGAAACAATAGATAGTTTTTCAACATTGTCCGAAATATTTTGACTCGTTTCTTCTATACTGTGTATCATTTCGCGCAGTTTGGCTCTCATATCACCGACAGCTGTCGCCATGACACCCGTTTCGTCTTTCTTCCCTACTAACTTATGTGCCTTCTCATTTCTGGTAAAATCAAAATCTGCCGTCCTGCGTATTACCTCAGTTAATACCTGCAACGGTTTTGTTACAATTTTACTTGCAAAGTAAGCAACTATTACAAAGAAAACGATTAAAAATGCAATAATGGCATATGCTCTTGTTGCTATACTTCTGATTGTTGCATGAATATCATCTTCATCAGCTGTCAGAACAAGAATATTATTATTACCAAGGATATCATATGCCGCATATTTCATAACACCATTAAAATTGTACCCAACCGTGGCATTAGCCGGCTTTTTCCCTGCCTGCAGCTGGCTCACCAACCCCTTGACCACTTCATTCTCGACAGCATTTCCAACCTTTTCTTTTGTTGGATGATACAACATGGTTCCCGTTGAATCTACAAGATAGATATATGCCGAATCAACTCCTTCAATCCCGACGCCATCCAGAATCTTAGCGTATTCTTCATAATTTATTTCCGTTGATGTTTCCATTAATTCAATAATATTCCCATACGCATCTACAAGATCCAGCATACTGTTTTCTGTCGTCTTTTGCAGATGTGCCGTGACATTTGGAACAATACTGACAACCGTAGCAACACTTGAAATAAATACAGACATCAGAACAAGCAACATAATCTTAAAAGCAATAGAACTAAAAAAACTTATTTTAACTTCCTTTTCCTCTTTACTCATATGTAATGCCTCCATGCATATAATATAGATTTTTATTAATATATCATAAGGTTATATTATCACACTAAGGAGATATTTTCATCTGTTTATTTACTTAAATCGACAATTTATTACATATTTTCACATTTCTCTATATAGTTTTCTAAATCTACTTTAAAAGTATCCCATGCTTCCGGATGTTCCACATAATATTTGGGACATAACTTACCACTTGCATCGTAATGACGCAGGACATCTTCCGTTGTTAACTTATACTTTTCCATCAGCCAGGCTGTTAAATGGAGCAGAGATTCATACGTAGCTTCCGTAAAATGCCCATCTTCCTCCTGATAGCAGCATTCTATGGATACAGAATCATAATTGTGTTCTGCTACTGCATATCCAATTTCCTCCAACGGAATACATTGTAGGATCTCTCCCTCATAACCGATCACAAAATGTGCACTTGCCGATGTCTCTCCGGAATCTGCCAATCCTTGGAAATAATTACGGTTCTGCTCTGCTGTAGTACCGGGATTCGCCGTATAGTGCACAAATATTTTTTTGACTTTTCCCAATGCTTCTCCAGGTCTTGAATATTCATTTACTTCCAAAAGCTCTTCTGTCATCTCTGGCTGCGTTACTTTACTCTTTTTTAGAAAGATATCCCCTACGCTATCAATCGCCCTTTCTGTCACTGCCACACTACATATGGCCTTTATTAATAGTGCTATGGCCGCTATCATTATTACAATGCAGATTCCCAACATCACTCTCATGAGAACAGCCTTTTTTCTCTTTTTCTTCCTTCTTCTCTCTTTTTCATTCAAACGGATTTGCGCTATCCTGCGCTTTCTTTGGCAGGTTTCTGCTTCTTCTCCGATAATATCCAGGTTGGTTACCACATCCGCCCGGATTACATCTTTCCGCTGCCTGTTTCCCGGTCTTGCCCCAATCATTTGTAATTCTTGTGTTTTATGCTTTTTCCCTTTCGTGCTTTTCTCCGTTGCCAAAGCTCTCTTTTTATGAGGCCTGTCAGCACCAAAATCGATTAACTGCATATCTGCTTTTGTTTTTCTTTGATTCATATCATCATTACTCACAACGTGTTATCTTCCGATATACACTTTTCTTCCCCCGTTTTGTCTTATGAATAAATGTGGTATTCGCTTTCCACATGCTCACGTATAGTAGTTATAGCATATTTCTGCTTCTTAATCTTTATTATTTTCTTAAGAAATTTAATCTATGATAAGATGCATGCCCACACCAACCGGATGAATCGGGATTTCTCTGTGAATTTCAGATTTTGCCTCAAAGGATACGCAATGGCACGGATATAAATTGCGTATCTGGTTCTTTTTGAAATAGGTTATGGTATTTTCCAACTGTTCTGACAGGGTAAGCAGATGAAACCCGCCAATGATTCCAGCTATTCTCTCATCTTTACACACCTTTTTTGCGTATTCTGTAATATTACAGATTCCGCTATGGGAACAGCCGGTAATGATGGTAAGCCCCTCTCTCCCTTGATACACGAGCGCACTGTCCTCTCTTACATAATCTTCTTGTATGACTCCCGCAATACGGGTTTTTCCAATTATTTTTCTCTTCTCAAATGTATTTGAATCCGGAATCTCCCCAAGAAAGGTAAGATGCTCACTTATCCGAACAGGTTCTCTGGATAGCATTAAAGCGGTCAGTACTTCTAAATCCTCTTTTGAAAAAGGAGCACCTATACTTTTCCCTCCATCCTGCTTTTCGTTTAATGAATCCGGGTGCGCCACAATTGTTTTTCCCTGCAATAACCCATGCTGATGCAGAAACTTCAGTCCCCTCGTATGATCGTCATGTCCATGTGATAAACAAATAGTTGACACCTCTCTCAAATCTTTATGCAAAGCTTCCGCATTACGAATACAAATATCAGAATATCCTGCATCCATTAGAATTTTTTGCTCTCCATCTTCGAGGTAATAGCACACCCCCGGTTCGCCCAGATAATATTCATCAATAAAGGTATCGTTATCCACCAGCACTGTTAATTCCATACTTTTCTCTCCTCGTAAGAAAAGGTATTCTAAGCTAACGCTAATGCTATCTCCATCATTTTTCCGAATCCGACCTGTCTGTCCTGTGCAGAAAGTTCTTCTCCGGTATACAAGTGATCTGAAATAGTAAGAAGGCACAGTGCTTTTTTACCCGCACTCGCAGCATTCATATAAAGTGCTGCTGCCTCCATTTCTACTGCAAGTATCCCCATTTTCTTCCACTGATCATTTGCAGCTGTATCCGCGGTATAGAATACGTCTGATGACAGAACATTACCGACTACCACTTTTGTACCTTGTTCTTTGGCAACATCAATTGCTCTCTGCATCAGGTCATAACTTGCAATCGGTGCAAATGTGCCCGGTAATTTGTATTGTGCGGCATAATTGGAGTTCGTACATGCTCCCATTCCAATAACAACGTCCATTACCTTTACTTCATCTGATATTCCACCCGCAGAACCAATTCTGATAATGTTATCCACATCATAAAAATGAAACAGTTCATAGGAATAGATACCTATCGATGGCATACCCATTCCGCCACCCATAACAGAGATTTTCTTTCCTTTATATTCTCCTGTAAATCCAAACATATTTCTGACTGTATTGAAGCAGGTAACATTTTCTAAATATGTGTCTGCAATATATTTTGCTCTGAGCGGATCTCCTGGCATTAACACTGTTTTTGCAATATCTCCGACTTTTGCATTATTATGTGGGGTAGGTACTGGTGAATTTCCCATATCATTATCCTCCTAAGATTATTTTTAAAGCTTGTCTATATAGTATACCATAAAATAACCTTATTCTTCCACTTAAAAATGACCTTCTAATGTCAGATACTGGTCGAACACCAGGCGGCTGACTCTTGCTCCGAATACAGTGGCAGGGTGTTCCGGATAATACATTTGATCACTAAACCCTTTATTTAATAGCACAATGACATATCTTCCGTACGGTGTTGACACAATTCCCCCATCATTTCTGCATGCATTCATGCTTCCGCTTTTGGATGCCACATAAAATATTTCTTCCTCATAATTATCGGGATCCATATAATATTGCGGAAAAAATTTTGTCAGCATTGAATTATAATGCTGCATCCTGCATATGGCAAGCATTTCGTCAGAGGCCCTTTTACTTACCAATGTTCCCATCGCCATACGTTCGAACACGCTTGCATAATCACGGGGCGTAGTCGTCCCTAATTGATGATATTTTTCAAAATCAAGTACATTATGTAATTTTGTATCTTTACATCCCAGCTCTGAAATATGTTGATTAATGACTTCAATCCCAAGATAATGAATCAATATATTCGTTGCAATATTATCACTTACTATAATCATTAGGGTTGCAAGGTTCTTAACAGATAATACAGTTCCTATTTCCAGTGAGCTTAAGATACCACTGCCATCTATTGCAAATTCAGGCTCATAGACAAGCATATCACTTAAAGATTTACGCCCGCTTTCAATTTCCCGAAATAGCGCTGCCAAAATAAATACTTTAATGATACTTGCTGTTTCATATTTCTCATCTTCATTAAAAGTTATAATATTTTTCTTTAAATCAGTTATATAGATTCCCATTTTACCATCATAACTTTTTAATTCAGCTTCTATTCTTTTCTTTAGTGTCAGTCTTTCATCCATTTCTATAACAGCTCCCTATATAGATTTAGTACATTTCCATAAAAAATAGACTCTATTTCACTTTCGTGAAATCCCTGTCTCTTTAACTCGGCTTCCAGCAATGGTAATTTAGAACAATTATCCATTTCCAGATCGCCTCCTATCCCGTCAAAGTCCGAACCGAGTCCTATACAGGCGATACCTCCTACCTTTTTCAGATGTGTTGCCTGCTCTGCCATTGCCTTTACCCGGCTCCTTGCTTCTTCTCCCGGTCTTGCTTCATCCAAAAACTTAGCACAGTAATTCAGACCGGTCACACCGCCTCGTTCAGCTAATTTGCGTATCATATCATCAGTCAGGTTCCGGCAATGGCCGCATAAGGTTCTGGCATTGGAATGACTTGCGACAAATGGCCTGTGCGTATAGTTATACACGTCATAAAAGCCTGCATCTGACAGATGGGATACATCTACGATCATTCCCATTTTTTCCATCTCTTCCAAAAATACAATTCCCTGCTCTTTCAGACCATTGACAGTATCCGCTTTACACGGGTAGACATGGTCTATGTCTCCCGGCACCTGATTAGGATATGCCAGTTCATTCTCATGATTCCAGGTCAATGTCATCATACGTGCTCCCAGACGGTACAGCATATGTAGGACACTGATATCCCCCTTACATACCCCACCCTCCTCTACAGTGAGCATCGCGGACATTTTTCCTTCCACGCGATTTTTCTCAATCTCCGCATATGTCTTTACAATTCCTATTACCTCTTTATTCTGTTCCATTTCCTGATAAAAAATATCAATCAGATCAAGAACCGATTGAAGAGGATCCTTGTTTGCTGCAAGATTAACAAACATAGCAAAATTCTGCAGCATATAATCTCCCTTTTTCATTTTTTCCAGATCAATATGTAATTCATTTTTTTTGAGCGTAATATTCTTATTTTCCTGACGTTGGTACCATATCTCAGATATCGTGTCACAATGCATATCTACAACTTTCATTTCCTCTTACTCCATCTTCTGGTTATTCTGTAATGGGTAATGACAGGCTATCTGTCTTTCCCCGATTGTTTTCATTTTAGGCTCAGAAATCTTACATTTTTCAGTAGCATATGGGCATCTTGTATTAAAACGGCATCCGCTTGGTGGATTTACCGGACTTGGAATCTCTCCTTTTAACAATTCTTTCTTTTCTTTCCTAAGTTCCGGATTTGGTTTTGGTACTGCCTCCAGTAAAAATTTTGTATACGGATGCATTGGCCGTAAAAATAATTCTTCTACCTCTCCGATTTCACACACTTTACCCAAAAACATGACACATACGCGCGTTGCAATATGACGTACCACGCTTAAATCATGTGAAATAAATAAGTAAGTAAGACGATATTCTTCCTGCAGGTCACTTAAAAGATTCAGCACCTGTGACTGAATGGAAACATCCAGTGCGGATACCGGTTCATCACATACAATCAGTTTGGGATTCAGTGCAAGTGCTCTTGCAATGCCAATTCTCTGACGCTGTCCACCAGAAAATTGATGCGGATACCGATGCAAAGCTTCCTTTGCTATTCCGACCTCTTCCATAAGCTGTAAGACACGTGCCCGTGTCTCTTTCTTTGTAGGATACATTTTATATGTATTCAACGGCTCTGAAATAATTTCCTCCACATTCATGCGAGGATTGAGGGAAGCATACGG
Source organism: Bacillota bacterium (assembly GCA_023458855.1). Taxonomy (GTDB): domain Bacteria; phylum Bacillota; class Clostridia; order Lachnospirales; family Lachnospiraceae; genus SZUA-378. Next base: position 2,276 of record JAEWWQ010000077.1, on the reverse strand, counting down.
ATCCTGAAAAATAATCTGCATTTCTCTTCGGAATTGTTTTAGTTCCTTATTGGATATGGATGTAATCTCCTGTCCTCTGAATACAATTTTTCCATCCGTCAGGTTCAGTAATCTTAATAACAGACGTCCCAATGTGCTTTTACCGCATCCGGACTCTCCTACCAATGCAAGTGTCTCCCCTTCATATATTGTTAGATCAATATTAGAGACAGCATATACACAGGCACCTTTCTGCTTTGAGGAACTAACAGGAAATTCTTTTACAAGATTTTCTGCCTGTAATAGTACATTTTTATCGTTCATCCCACTTTTCCTCCCTGCCGTTATCCGCGGTTTCCGACTCCAGATTCTTTCCTTCTTTTTCATATAGGAAACACCTCACACCATGTTCTTTTCCAGTCTGAAGTAGTAGTGGTCTCTCTTCTGTACATCTCTCATTTGCATATTCACAGCGGTTACAAAAACTGCATCCTTTAGGGAGTTCCAGAAGATTCGGAACCATTCCCCTGATACTGTAAAGACGTTCTTTCTTCTCATCCATTTGTGGAATAGATCTTAATAGACCGCTTGTATACGGGTGTGATGTATTACGGAAAAGTTCAAATGTCTCGCCCTGTTCCATTACTTTTCCTGCATACATGACATATACATAATCACAAACTTCCGCTACAACACCCATGTTGTGAGTAATCATTAAAATAGATGTACCATGCTTATCCCGTAATTCTCTCATTAGTTGTAATATCTGTGCTTCAATTGTAACATCCAAAGCCGTTGTGGGTTCATCTGCAATCAGAATATCCGGTTCACATACCATTGCCATCCCTATCATTACTCTTTGGCGAAGCCCACCGGATAATTGATGCGGGTATGCATGATACCTTTTCTCGGCATCTGGAATGCCGACCTGCTTAAAGATCTGTATGGTTTTTTGTTTTGCCTGTTCTTTTGTCATATTTTGGTGAAGTAAGATAGCTTCCCTCACCTGCTTTCCAACTGTATATACCGGATTCAATGAAGTCATTGGTTCTTGAAAGATCATTGCCATACGGTCGCCACGGATTTCTAACATTTCTTTTTTTGAACATTCAAGAAGATTTTTTCCATCTAATCGGATTTCTCCGCTAACAACTTTTCCCGGTTTTCTGAGTAATTGCATCACCGACATTGCTGTCATGCTTTTTCCGCAACCCGATTCCCCCACCAGACCAACGATTTTTCCCTTTGGGATTGATATGGTAACATCATCCACCGCAGGCACAATTCCTTTAGAAGTAAAAAATTGTGTCTTTAAATTCTGAATCTGTAAAGCCATTTTCTGTTCCATCAACTTTTCCTCCTACTGTTCTTTCCTATATGGATCCAATACATCCCGTAAGCCATCTCCCAGAAAATTAAAAGCCAAAGCAATGATCAGTATGGCAACACCTGGTGCAATTGCGATACAAGGGTCTGTAAACAGATATTGTTTCCCTTCTGATACCATAAGTCCCCAACTGGTAAGCGGCGGTTGTGCACCGATTCCCAAAAAACTAAGACTGGATTCCTGAAGAATAGATGCCGGAATATTTAATGTAAATAGAACAATAAGAGATGGCATACAATTAGGTAAGATATGACGAAACATAATTACTCTGTCGCTTACCCCCATACTTCTTGCTGCTTCCACATATTCGGATTCTTTCAGTGATAATGTCTGGGAGCGTACCACGCGTGCCACTCCGGCCCAGCCGACAATTACCAGTGCCAGAAAAATATTAATAATTCCAGCTCCCATTGTATACATTACTACCATTGCAAGCAAAAGGGAAGGAAATGCCAAAGTCACATCTGCAAGGCGCATAATTGCAAAATCCACTTTTCCTCCTATATATCCTGCCATCAGACCAAGTATGGTACCTATGATCATGGAAAACAAGGTTGGAAATAAACCAATAGATATTGAAACCCTGGCTCCGTATATCATTCGGCTCAATACATCTCTTCCCAGTTGATCGGTACCTAACCAGTGGGCCGGACTCGGTCCTGACAGACGATTGAGCAGATCCTGTTTTGTTGGTTCATAAGGAGCGGTTATTGGTGCAAAAATGGCTATCAAAATAACAATTACTATAACCAGTGCCGAAAAAACAGCTAACTTATTTTGTTGTTTCATTCATTATTCCTCCGTTCTGATTCTTGGATCAATCAATGAATACATTACGTCTGCAATCAGATTACCCGCAATAATCAAAGCTGTTGTAAAAAGTACGGTTCCCTGCAACAGGGGCATATCC
>JAEWWQ010000076.1 GCA_023458855.1 Bacillota bacterium | reverse complement strand
GTACAAAAAGTCCCCAATCCATGCGCAGCTTCCAGCAATCCTTCATTTTCCAATATTGAAAGTGCTTTACGCACGGTATGCCTGCTCACTTGAAATTTTTTTGATAGTTCATTTTCTGAAGGAATCTTTTCTTTTGGTTTGATCTTGCCGCTTACAATATCATTTCTTAGACTTTCCATCAGAATATAGTATTTTGCTCTTCCGTTTGTCTGTGTCATCTTTCCACCTTTGTCTTTCTGCAGATTATATTACGGTGATTGAACAAAATAATCATACTACTGTTTGCTTGTATGGACAAGTTGAAGATACAAAACAGAATATTCTATTTTGTATCTTCCTCATTTTCTTCCTTATTCTCTTTATTCTCTTTTGTTTCATCTTTCTGTTGCACATAAGTTCCCTGAGAAAGGGACCGAATGGAAAATCCCGCCAGCGGAACGGCTATTACTGTAAATACTACCATTGCTGCAATAATAATTATCCTATCATTTCCAGTTGCTGTTGCTATAGAACCATATAGCTCATAAACTGTATACAATAAATAAAAAGAAACTATTATCCTCAGAATGAGTGAGCCTTTTGTTAAATTTGTTTTTCTTTCGTCTTTATTCTCCATTTATAGACCTCTCCACTTTTATTCATTTTCATATATATAATTTCAATTTATATCTTTTACGGAATTTCTCTCAAATATTTCTGTCCGAAATTCGTAATTACCATCAAATTCTTTATTTGCAATCATTTCAATCAGATTATAAGCTACTCTTTTTCCTAATTCTTCTCCCGGATGCGGAATTGAAGTAAATGGTGTATCGCTTAATTCAGCTAATTCTGAATTATCAATTGCTATGATTGATAATTCTTGCGGAATCTTAATTCCTTCCTTTTGACACATTTCTGCAAAGAGGAATGCAATCTCATCATTATAACAAAAGACTGCTGTACAATTAACTATTCGATTCATAATCTGATTTTTTTCTTCTTTTAATTCCCTGACCCCTTCCGTATCCAACCAGATAATACTTTTATCATCCAACATCCGGTCAGCCTTCAGCATAGCTTCAACATAACCTGCATAACGTAAATGTCCCTGACCATCATCGGCCTTAAAAATTCCTGCAATTTTCTTATGTCCTTTCTGAATCAGATACTCTGTCGCCTTTCTTGCCGATTCCCTGTCATCCAGTGACACATGCGGTGCATTTAATTCTTTATAATAACTGTTAAAAAATATAACAGGTATATTTCTCTTCATAAGTTCTTCATAGTAAGAAAGATTCGGATTAGGAATCGCACTTTTTGTTGCCTCAACGATTAACCCGTCAATATTATTTTTTTCTAAGATATTTTGTATAATGTATCGTTCACGTTCTATTTTATTATTGGTAAAAGCTATTTGAACCATGTATCCTTCTTTTGAGAGCACCTTTTCTATCCCTTTTATAATATTGGGAAAAATATAACTGTCCACATAAGTACTGATAACCGCAATATTCATTGTTTCTTTACCTGATGCAGCAAAAGAACGATTGCCACTCACGTAAGTGCCACTGCCTTGAATTCTCGTCAGAAGCTTTTTTTGTTCCAATACATCAATGGCATGACGAACTGTCTGCCTGCTTAAATGAAACATTTCACTTAATTCATTCTCAGAATATAGCTTACTTCCTGGTTTAAATTCGTTTTTTTCAATCTTTTCTTCTATCCAGTTTACTATCGAAATATATTTCGGTTCCTTTGTTCTCATTTTTATTAATAGGGCTGCCTCCCCAGGCAGCCCTTCCCCACAATTTATTACATAGTTGTTATACTATCTTCCACACGATTTAACCTTTTTTACGTTTTGACATTAAGTCAACTGTAACAGCACCTAATAAAACAGCACCTTTTACGATTTTCTGAATATCTGTAGACCATCCGTACAATGACATACCATTGTTCAGAATACCCATGATAAAAGCACCAACAACTGCACCTATGATAGTTCCAATACCACCTGCCGTAGCAGCTCCACCAATATAACAGGAAGCAATAGCATCCATTTCAAAACCATCACCTGCTTTTGGAATAGAAGAACCATTACGGGCACAAAGAACAATACCGGCTACTGCACTTAAGATACCCATATTGGTATATACCCAGAAAAATACTTTTTCTGTATTGATACCGGATAACTTTGCTGCTTTCGCATTACCTCCTAATGCATATATCTGACGGCCCGCAACTGTTTTGCTTGTAATAAAATGATAAATAGCTACTAATACTCCCATAATCAGTAATTGAAATGGAATCCCATTGTACTTGGCCAATTTATAAAAAATAAAGAATTCAATCCCAATAATTACTACTAATTTAAGTGCTACCTGCCACATTGGATTTATGGCAAATCCGTATTTTTGTTTTGTCTTAATACTCCTAAGTTCAGATAATACAATCAGAACAGCCGCCACTATTGCTACAATAATACAAATGAGATCTAACTGCCCTGTGCCAAAAGGTACTTTTATAGTCGGCAAAAATCCAGCACCGATGTAAGTATAGTTTGTAGGCAACGGGCCTTTTGTCTGTGCCTTTAATAATGTATAAGTAAGGCCACGACCCATTAACATAGTTGCAAGTGTAACGATAAATGGCGGAATCCCAAGTTTTGCAACAAAGAACCCTACAAAAATACCAGCTAGTAAACCAACAATCAAAGCCGCTATAATAGCTACCCACATGTTTGATTTATAGTCAATCATCAAAATACCAACAACCGCACTACTTACAGCAACAATAGAACCAACACCCAGATCAATATTACCTGTTAATACACAGAGTAACATACCAACTGCCAGGATTACAACATATCCGTTCTGCATAATTAAATTGTTAATATTCATTGCTGTCATATTTGATCCATGTGTCAAAATTGAAAATATTAAAAATACTGCAATTAAGGCAAGTACCATGCCGTACTGCTTCATGTCAAGATTTACTGTTTTTTTCTTCTCCATGTCTATTCACCCTTTCTGTTATGAGCCATTATGCATTGCATAATACCTTCTTGTGATAACTCTGACTTATTTAATTCGCCTGCCATCTTACCTTCATTGATTACATATACACGATCACATGTACCAATAATTTCAGGCATTTCCGAGGAAATGACTATAACAGCTTTTCCTGCCTTAGCTAAATCATTAATTACACAATATATTTCATATTTTGCGCCTACATCAATCCCACGGGTAGGTTCATCAAGAATTAGTACATCCGGCTGTGTGAGCATCCACTTTGCAAGTACAACCTTCTGCTGATTACCACCTGATAACGAGCCAACAGTCTGGTCAATGGAATTCGCCTTAACATTAATTTTTTTCTTATATTCTTCAGCTGATACAATTTCATCATTTTGATTTACAATACCTTTTTTTGAAAAGAAATTGCGAAGAGCCGCCATTGTCATATTTCCCTTGATACTGTCTATCAGTACCAAGCCATAATTTTTACGGTCTTCCGATACATACGCTAACTTATTATCAATCGCATCTTTAACAGATTTGATATGCACATCTTTGCCATTAATTTTAATTTGTCCGGAAATTTTCTGACCATACGATTTACCAAAGATGCTCATTGCAAGTTCTGTTCTGCCTGCTCCCATAAGGCCTGCAAAGCCGACCACTTCACCTGCTCTTACTTTAAAGTTAACATCTTTAATAATTTGTCTTTCTGCATCATCTGGATGAAATACATTCCAATTACTTACTTCAAATATTGTGTCACCTATTGTGACACCTTCTCTCTCAGGATATCGATTCGTAAGCTCACGGCCAACCATTCCCTTTATAATTCTGTCTTCCGAAAAATCATCTTTTCCTTTTTCCAGTGTTTCGATTGTCCTTCCGTCACGAATAACGGTTATAGAATCAGATACATAACTGATTTCATTTAATTTATGAGAAATAATAATACATGTAATACCATGTTTTTTAAGTTCCAGCATAATTTCCAAAAGATGTTTACTTTCTTCATCATTTAATGCTGCTGTTGGCTCATCCAAAATCAATAATTCTACTTTTTTTGCCATTGCCTTTGCAATTTCAATTAACTGTTGTTTACCAACGCCAAGAGAATTAACAGGAATATTCACATTTTCACTTCCAAGTCCTACTTTTTCCAGCATCTCATGTGCTTTACTCCTTGTTAAGGTCCAATCAATAACACCTTTCGTGGAAGTTTGTTCATTTCCTAAAAAAATATTTTCAGCAATCGACATATATGGACTTAGTGCCAATTCCTGATGAATAATTACGATACCTTTTGCTTCGCTCTCTTTAATGTTGTGAAATTGACATGTATCACCATTATAAACGATATCTCCACTATAATTACCATAAGTGTATACACCTGATAATACGTTCATCAATGTTGATTTACCTGCACCGTTTTCACCACAAAGCGCATGGATTTCCCCGCGTTTAACCTTCAGATTTACATCATCTAAAGCTTTTACACCTGAAAATTCTTTTGTTATATGGTTCATTTCCAAGATATAATCAGACATTCTCTCAGCTCCTTTATGTTGTATAGAAATATAGCGAACAAGTTCACTTTTAACAGTAAATTACTTACAAAGTTAAAAAGGCGGCGGCAATGGTGCCGCCACCTTTTTTTAAGACAATTATGATTACTCAGCTAATTGTTCTTCTGTGTAGTATCCACCATCAACGATAATTTCTTTATAGTTGTCCTTGTCTACTGCAACTGGTGTGCAAAGGTATGAAGGAACAACAATTTTGCCATTGTTGTATTGCTCTGTATCATTGATTTCAGGCTCGCCACCTTCAAGAACTGCTTGTACC
>JAEWWQ010000075.1 GCA_023458855.1 Bacillota bacterium | reverse complement strand
CAGCCATGGTAGATCAGAATAAAATAAAAGAAGCAGTAAAGCTTTTATTGGAAGGTATCGGTGAAGATGTCAACAGAGAAGGGTTGCAGGAAACACCGGATAGAATTGCGAGAATGTATACCGAGATTTTTTCGGGGCTCGATGAAGATGCAAAGATACCTCTGTCGAAGACTTTTCATATAACAGAAAAAGAGAATCCAAATGGGATCGTGCTGGAAAAGGACATTACATTTTATTCCATGTGTGAACATCATTTTATGCCCTTCTATGGAAAGGCACATATTGCATACATTCCTGACGGTAAGGTAGTAGGACTTAGTAAGCTGGCACGTACCGTGGAAGTCTATGCCAAAAGACCACAGATTCAGGAACAGATGACAGTGCAGATTGCAGAGGCTGTCATGGAGTATCTACAGCCAAAAGGTGTTATGGTCATGCTGGAGGCGGAGCATATGTGTATGACCATAAGAGGTGTGAAAAAACCTGGAAGTAAGACAGTCACTTTATGCACAAGGGGTATTTTTCAGGAAAACGAAAAATTGCAGTATACATTTTTTCAGATGGTGAAGTAAATGGAACGAGTGAATCGGATTCTGCTACATGCAGAATATCAGAAAAACAGAGAGCGGATAGAACAATGCGAGGCAGATCGGATATTCTGTAAGCATGATATAGGACACTTTTTAGATGTTGCAAGAATTGCCCAGATTTTGAATTTAAAAGAAGAATTACATATTTCAGAAGAACTGATCTATGCTGCCGGATTATTGCACGATATCGGAAGACACATACAATATATGGATGGAACGCCACATGAAAAAGCAAGTGTTCCAATAGCCGCCGGAATTCTGGAAACCTGCGGATTTGATAACATGGAGACAGAGCTTATCCTGTATGCCATAGAAAATCACAGGACAAGTAAGATAAAGGAGAACAAAGATCTTGCTGGTGTCATCTATCGTGCAGATAAATTGAGCAGACCCTGTTTTTCCTGTCAGATGGAGCCGGAATGTAATTGGAAAAATGATAAGAAAAATAGAAATATAGTGCAGTAGGTATAGATAGGAGGAACACGAATGCTAATCGGAAATAAGGAATTTGATATTGAAAAGCATACACATACCTACGTTATGGGAATCCTTAACGTAACACCGGATTCATTTTCGGATGGCGGAAAGTATAATCGGAGGGATCAGGCATTGCTGCGTGTGGAGCAGATGGTAGCAGATGGGATGGATATTCTGGATCTTGGTGGGGAATCTACAAGACCCGGTTACACGCAATTGTCAGATCAGGAAGAGATAGAGCGTGTCGTACCTATGATTGAAGCAATAAAAGCAAGAATTGATATTCCGATTTCTCTGGATACCTACAAAAGCAGCGTGGCAAAGGCAGGAATTGATGCCGGCATTGATTTGATCAATGATATCTGGGGATTAAAATACGATGAGAACATGGCTGGGGTGATTGCAGATAGTCAACTGCCTTGCTGCCTGATGCATAACAGAAAAGAGATAAATTACACCTCCTTTATGCAGGATATTGCGGCAGACCTGGCTGAGACAATTCAGAGAGCAGGAAAAGCAGGCATTGAAGATTCAAAAATCATACTGGATCCGGGCGTTGGATTTGCAAAAACATACGAACAGAATTTACAGATTATAAATAACCTGGAATCTTTACATGTGTTTGGATATCCATTACTGCTTGGAACTTCTAAAAAATCAGTGATTGGTCTGACATTACATCTTCCCGTAGGAGAACGTATGGAAGGAACATTGGTGACAAGTGTACTGGCAGTCATGAAAAAGTGTGCATTTGTCAGAGTACACGATGTGAAAGAAAATGTCAGGGCTGTTAAAATGACGGAAGCAATATTGAATGCTTAGAAATATTCAATATTGGCATAAAATTAGTTTTTTGTTATCACATCGACAGGAGAAAAAATTGGATCAGATTATTATAGAAGATTTGGAAATTTATGCTTATCATGGAGTATTTCCAGAGGAAAATAAAAAAGGACAAGAGTTTTATGTAACTATAACATTGAATACCAAAACAAGAAAAGCGGGTCAGCAGGATGACTTGGAACTGTCAACGAATTATGGTCAGATATGTCAGTTTATCCATACCTATATGACAAGCCGTATCTGCAAATTATTGGAAACAGTTGCAGAAGGGCTGGCGGAAGCAATCTTGTTACACTTTACAAAAATAGAGAGTCTGACATTGGAAATACGAAAGCCACATGCACCGATTGGATTACCGTTCTCTTCCGTATCAGTAAAAATCGAACGAGGATGGCATAGAACCTATATAGCATTTGGTTCCAATATGGGAAACCGCAGTGCTTATATAGAGAATGCATTAAAAGTAATAAAAGAGCATCCATTATGTAAAGTAAAGCGAATATCTACGATACTGCGTACAACTCCATATGGCGGACAGGCAGAAGGGGAATTTTTGAATGGTGTATTTGCAATGGATACATTATTACCGCCAGAGGAGCTTCTGGAGATACTGCATGGGATAGAAGCTGAAGCCGGGAGAGAGAGAAACGTACATTGGGGTTCCAGAACATTAGACCTGGATATTCTTTTTTATGATGACTGGATGATTAGTAATGAAGAACTGACCATCCCGCATATTGATATGGCGAATCGGGATTTTGTATTGGAGCCATTATGTGAGATAGCACCTTATCTCAGACATCCGGTCACAAAGCAGACGGTATCTCAGATGTTAGCAGATTTACGAAAAACAGAAAAATGCCATATAGTCCGAGAAAAAGGATAATATTATAGATTACAGGGAGTCCGCTTATATCTTTTTAAGATGTAGGCGGGCTCCCTGCATATAGGGTGAACTATTTATCGTTCTTAAGAGCAGCTTCTTTTGCAGCATCGAAAGTAGTGACATTGACAGGACCATTCGTACTTGTCATATAAACAGGAGTTGGAGAATCATATTCGTTAAAATAGGCATATTGTGAGGTGAGATTAATATTTTCAAACACGCCCTCAGCAACTTTTTCAATATTGGAACCATCAATATTCATACGCATGAGCATTGGTGAGTCTGCGGAGCTGACCTGATAGAAGATTACGTTGTTGAGGATATTAAAATAATCTATGCGGTCGGTGGTCAATGTCTGACTTTCCTGCGTATTTATATTATAACGGCATAGCGAGTAATTATTATGTACATCCATATAATAAATGAATTCGCCTTGTGCAATCGGATTCCAGATGTCGTAGGAC
>JAEWWQ010000074.1 GCA_023458855.1 Bacillota bacterium | reverse complement strand
GAGCAGGGCTGCCCACATGAGCACAACAGAATCGACGGATTCTGCTTTTCGTTTTGCCGCTTCGTCGACGACTAACAAAGTGTGATTCCAGACATTACCCTCGGGATGATAGATGGGTGACTGCTCTGCAAACTGCAACTGATAGAGAAACCGAAAGGGATATTCTCTGAATCTGGAATCATTTACTATATCCGATAAATATTCAGAGGGGGAAAAGTCAGTAAGCAAATGATAATTTAATCCATGGAATAACTTATGATCCATTTTCTGACTCCTTTGGAATTAAGGCTATTGAAGCTACAAAAATAGTATTACTTCTTATGGGAAAAGATATACCAGATTATTTTAAGAATTGCAATTATGCAGGCAGACCATGATGCAACTATTCAAGATTGAAACATACCATAATAATATAATCCGAAAGAAGGAAAAGTATAGTTTTATGAATTTCAATCAAAGAAATGGCAGGGATAGTAACAGGATATGTGTAAAAGATGCATTTATTGAAGAAGTCTTTCGGGATCGAGATGCGGGATATGTGACAATATCATACGGCGTTATGAACGAATTTAATATCATTCAGATGATAATAGTACAGTTGTTAATAGCGCAGGATACTGTAATACAAAATCAGTTTGGACAAAAAATGTTATTACGGGATTTAAGGGCGGGAATGAGAATAAATACAGAATTTTCAAATGTTATGACTGCATCTGAACCACCGATAGCAAGAGCTTTTACAATTACTGTTTTAAGAGAAAGAATAGCCTCTAATGTAAAAACGGATAGGGTAATAATCGTAGATACGGAAAATAGTTTTTTTGTTACAGGAATTGCAAATGATATCAATAGTCAAATACGGTTTCAAGTCAGTCCTGCTACCATTATATTGGATAAGAGGGGAAACAGGGTGTGTCTATGTAGCATAAAAATCGGACAGATGGTAAGGGTGGAACACGCAACGTTTATGACATTTAGTATTCCACCTCAGACGGCAGCATATAAGGTTCAAATCCTATAAAATGGTTCCAGACAATGATAAGCCTGGTCGAACAAGAGTTTTTGTGATTTATAAATTTCAACATTCGCACTAATTGGATGAATACAATCCCTGATGTTCAAAAAATGATTGATTTTTGAAAAATCCTGAAACACGCCAACGCCAATACCTGCAATCAGAGCAGCCGCAATTGAGGTGGCATTTTCAACATGGTCGGGTCTTACTAGGGAAGCATTTAGGGCATCTGATAAAATTTGTGCCAAAGTATTTCCCTTTGCACCGCCTCCGATGAAGGTCATACGTTTTGTATGGAAGTGACTTCCATAAGCATCAAGTATAATGGATAAGTTCATAGCCACACCTTCTAAAACAGCGCGAATGTAATCCTCTTTTTTGTGCTCCATTTTTATTCCAATAAAACTACCCGAAGTATTGGAATTCCAACGAGGACTTCGCTCTCCTAACATATATGGAAGGAAAAGAAGACCCTTGGAACCGACAGGTGACTTTTCTACCAGTCTGTTCAACAATTCATATGCTGAAATATTTTGCTGGCGGGCAGCTGTCAGCTCAGGTTCACACAAGGCATCCTTGACATATGCGTAAGCACTGCCGGCAGCCTGCATTGTTCCGCAAGGCATGTATAGATCTGGTATCACATGAGCGAAGCAGAAAAGAACTTTATTTTCGTCTAAGAATACCTCCTTTGTAGTCCCGCCTATCCATGCGGAAGTACCATAGCTTAGGAAAAGTTGTTCTGAGTCGATGCATCCGGCACCAACAGCGGAACAAGGGCCGTCTCCACCGCCGCAAACAACAACGGTAGTTGTTGTTAAGTGCAGGAGAGAAGCAGCTTCGGCTGTAAGATTAGCAACGATATCAGTTGAATTGTGTAGTTTAGGTAATTTGTTACGGTCTATATCGGCTGCATCTAATATTTCCTGCGACCAGCATCGGTTTTTTAAATCAAGCGCATTGGTTCCGGAAGCATCGGAGTAATCAGTGACAAATTTTCCGGTAAGTTTACAGATAATAAAATCTTTTGCCAGGAGCATCCGATATGTTTTTGCATATAGCTCCGGTTCATGATCTCTTATCCACATTAATTTTTCCAAGCTATAACTTGCACTGACACGATGGCCCGTAAGTTCATACATACGATTGACACCTACTTTTTTCTCTAACTGAAGAGCTTGTTCCTCTGCACGCTGGTCTGCCCAGATAAGTGCCGGACGCAATGGTGTACAGGCATCGTCAACAATAATGCAGGAAGACATTTGTCCGGAAAAAGATATTGCCAATACGTCAGATGGATCAATTCCGGATATGATCATTTTCGTGGCTTCGCATACAGCGTTCCACCAGTCCATGGGATCCTGTTCAGCATGATTGCTATCAAAAAAATGAACAGGATAGGAGACGGTATAGCTCTTAACTAACTGACCTTCTGTTGAAAACAAAGAAGCTTTATTTCCAGATGTACCTAAATCGTGTGCAATCAAATATTTACTCAACTCAGAATCCTCCCATGAACTTGTTTTTACTTAATAAATAATATTTTCTTTCGCTTATTATAGCATAAAGATTATATTTAGTAAACAAAAGAAATAAAAAGCGATTTCGTACGAAATATTTTATTGACTCGTATAAAAGTATGTGATATGATACAAAAAAACAAAAGGGTGTAGGATATGAAGGAAAGACATGCACAATTAGTGGAATATGTAAGCCATTATGGGAAAGTAGAAGTCAATGAGTTAGCCCGGTATTTAAAGACCTCTAATGTGACAATCAGAAAAGATCTGGATGCTTTGTCTGAAAGGGGTATTTTAAAAAGAGAACGGGGTTATGCAGTTCTGAATGATCCCAATGATATTAATTATCGGATGGCCTTTCATTACCAGTTAAAGAAACAAATTGCGGAGGCAGCCACAGAGTTGGTAGAAGATGGAGAAACAGTTATTATTGAAGCTGGTTCCACATGTGCGCTATTTGCAGAAGAACTTGCGAAGAAAAAGAAAGATATTACGATTATTACCAATTCCACTCATATTGCAGATTTTATTAAAGATTTTCCCAATGTTAATATTGTGCTGTTGGGAGGAAATTATCAAAAGAAATGGCAGGCGGTCGTAGGACCGATGACGAAAGCCTGTATCAAAGATTTTAGCGTAGATAAAATATTTGTAGGTGTAGACGGTTATTCCCGGAATAATGGATTTATGGGAGATGACCTGATCCGGTTGGATACGTTGAAGACAATGATGGAATCTGCAAAACATACCTATGTGCTGACAGAATCTGAAAAATTTGCAAAACCCGGTACGGTTTCTTTTTTAAAAATAGAAGATGTGTATGAAGTGATCACAGACATAGGAATACCGGAAGAGGAACTTAAATACTTAAAAGAACAGGGCGTTAAGGTCAAGACTATTTAAAAGGAGATGATAGGAGTATGGAATACTTATTAGACACCGCAAACCTGAAAGATATTAAGTTATACCAAGAGTATTTTCCGATTGCAGGAGTTACATCAAATCCATCAATTGTAAAGAAAGAAGGGAAAATTGATTTTTTTTCTCATATGAAGCAGATTCGTACATTGATCGGAGCAGAAAAAAGCCTTCACATTCAAGTAATAGCAAAAGATGCTGACGGGATGATGGAAGATGCAAAGACAATACTTAATAAGGTAGATGAAAAGGTTTTTATTAAAGTACCCGTGACATTAGAGGGGATGAAAGCAATAAAATTGTTAAAAGGACAAGGGGTTAATGTTACTGCGACTGCAATCTATACAAAACAGCAAGGATTTTTGGCTATGGAAGCGGGGGCAGATTACATAGCACCATACTACAACCGAATGGAGAACAGCTGCATTAATCCACAGGAGGTAATAGCTTCCTTTGCTGCCATGATAGATAACTATGCTTATCCTACGAAAATATTAGCAGCCAGCTTTAAAAATGCAGGACAGGTAGATCAGGCATTTTTGTCAGGGGCACAGGCAGCAACGATGGATCCGAATATACTGGTAGATACGCTGAAGATGCCATCCATTCTAAAAGCAGAGAATGATTTTTTCAATGATTGGACTGAAATTTTTGGAGAAAAAATGATTTCGCAGATGTAAATTAAGTGCTATTGCCTATTCGATTACTCCGTCCCGGACTGTAATGATCCGGCTGCTGCTTTTGGCAGCTTCCGGCGAATGTGTTACCATGATAATTGTTTGTCCACTTTCCCGGTTAATATCACGTAACAGGTGCATAATTTCCGATCCGGTCTTGCTGTCAAGATTTCCCGTCGGTTCATCTGCAAACAGAATTTCAGGGTTTCCGACCAATGCGCGGGCGATTGCTACACGTTGCTGTTGCCCTCCTGACAATTCGCGGGGAGTATGCCTGCGCCTGTCAGATAATCCTACCACTTCTAAGATGTGGTTTAACTGTTTCTTGTAATCCCTCATTCTCTTGCCATTCAGAAGCAAGGGGAGCATAATGTTTTCTTCTACATTCAGGTT
>JAEWWQ010000073.1 GCA_023458855.1 Bacillota bacterium | reverse complement strand
GTAACACTGAGTCAGGGGATTAAAGATGACAAGACAGGAAAAACAGAAGGAATCCTTTTTATAGACTTGAATTACCGTTCTATCAGCAGTTTGTGCGAGAAAATCAGTCTTGGAAGCAAAGGATATGTATTCATCGTGGATAAGGATGGTAAGATTATTTATCATCCCAAGCAGCAATTACTATACAGCGGTGTACAGAAAGAAGAAATCAGTAAGATATTACAGAATAAAACGGGAAGTTTTACAACAGAAGATAAGGAGCGCCTGTACACGATTTCAAAATCAAATACGACCGGATGGACAGTTGTCGGAGTTGCATACTTAAGCGAGATGATGGAGAAAAGCAATCAGACACAGCGGGTGTATATATTGCTCGCAATCGGATTGATCGGCGCAGCTTCTATTATTTCAATGATTCTCTCCAATATGATTACAAGACCGATTCGGGAACTCCGTGGCTCCATGAAAAAGGTAGAAGACGGAAATCTGGAAATACAGCTCCCCAATCCTGAGTACAGTAACGAGATCGCAGATTTGATTTATTCTTTTAATGTCATGATAGGAAGAATAAAACAATTGATGCAGCGCAATATGGCAGAGCAGATTGAAAAGAGAAAGAGTGAATTGCGTGCCCTGCAGGCACAGATTAATCCACATTTTTTGTATAATACATTAGATTCTATTATCTGGATGGCAGAGAGCAGTAAGATGTCAGAGGTCATACTGATGACCTCTTCCCTGGCAAAATTATTGAGACGGAGCATCAGCAATCAGGAGGAATTTGTAAAGATTGCTGATGAAATAGATTATGTAAGGGAATATTTGAAAATTCAGAAGATGAGATATCATGATAAACTGGACTATGAAATAGAAATAGACGATAGCATTCTTAATATACCAGTTGCAAAGCTTATCGTACAGCCCCTTGTGGAAAATGCAATTTATCATGGAATCAAGTTGAAGGAAGGAAAAGGACTGATTCGCATCACCGGAAATAGGGAAGATGGAAAAACAGTTATCAGAGTAAGCGATGATGGTGTTGGTATGGATGAGGAGGCGTTGCTGCATTTATTTGAAGAAAAAAAGAATGAGGACTTGAGAAAGGTCGGAGTTCTTAATGTACATAAACGTATCCAAATGTACTATGGAGCGGAATATGGTCTGCAGTATGAGAGCATACCTATGTTTGGGACAACAGTAAGCATTATACTTCCCTTTGAAAACTGGCCTGAAAGGGGGGAGATGGAGTGAAAAGACACCATAAGAAATGGAAAATCCTATTCAGTATTGCCTTTGTTGCCGCAGTAGTGTGTACGGTCATCTTACTGATTGGAAAAGAAAGAGATGATTCCATCTATATTATATACATTCCGAAAACTCAGATCAGCAGCAATGACTTCTGGTCTTCTATCCTGGCGGGGGCCGAAACGGCGGCGAAAGAAAATAATGTAACGCTGGAAATCAACTCTCCTAAGGATGAAGTGCATGTGGAGGAACAGAATGTACTGATTCGGGAAGCAATTGCAAAGCACCCGGATGCCTTAGTGGTATCACCGTCTTCCAGAACGGAAAATGCAGAAGCTTTAGAAGAAGTCAATGAAGCAGGAATTCCGCTTATCTTCGTAGATTCCACAACGGATGAGTCTTTTGCGGATGCCATTGTAGCAACCGATAATGTAGCGGCAGGAGCCAAAATGGCGGAACCCATGTTGGCTTCACTAAATCAGAATTCCAAAATTGCAATCGTAAGTCACGTTAAAAATTCTTCTACGGCGATGGAAAGGGAGAAAGGATTCAAACAGGGGCTCGGAAAGTATGCGTCTCAAATAGTTGGTATTGTATATAGTAATTCTGTAGATGAGATTGGATACGAGGTGACGAAAGAATTATTAATAAGAGAGCCGGATATCGATTATATGGCATGCCTGAATGAAGATTCGGCGGTAGGGGCTGCAAAGGCAGTGAAGGAACTGGGACTTACAGGTCAGATCTGTATCGTAGGATTTGATAATTCTACAGAAGAGATTAAACGGCTGGAGGAAGGAGTATTTAGTGCAATTGTGGTTCAGAGAGCCTTCAGTATGGGATACTTTGGCATTGAAAATGCCGCCAGGCTGGTACGCGGGGAAAAGGTTTCTTATTCCGTGGATTCAGGTTCTGTATTGATTACAAAGGATAACATGTATACGGAAGAAAATCAGGAGTTATTATTTCCTTTTTACTGGCAGGAATAGTTTTACAGGTGCAGTCAAATTTTGTGTAGCAGGAATTTACATACGGGGGAATACATATGTATAAGGTATTGTTTGCGGATGATGAAATACTCACACGTGAAGCCATCACGGAAAATACGCCATGGGAGGAGACCGGATTTACACTGATGGGAACAGCGCAGAATGGGAAAGAAGCTATTGAGCTGATGGAAATGGGGAAACCGGATCTGCTTATTACTGATATCTGCATGCCGCTCATGGACGGAATAGAATTATCGGAGTTTGTGAAAGAGAATTATCCGGATACACAGGTAATGATCTTGAGTGGTTATGATGAATTTGAATATGCGAAACAGGCGCTTAAGAATGGAGTGGCGGAGTATATCTTAAAACCCATTACCTCCTTTGAACTAAAAGAAGAGCTTCTGAAATTTAAGGAAAAAATAGATAAGGCATATGTTCAGAAATACCATGTGGAAAAAATACAAAAGGCATATGAAAAAAATATGCCAGTAGTACGTGAGCATTTTTTGAATCGGTTATTAGAGGGAAATATTGCAAAAGAACAGATAGTGGAGAGATTGGAATATTTTGGAATTAAATTAGAAGGTGATTATCAGGCAGCTGCATTTGTGGAAATAGAAGATGTTGCTGAGACCAGGAAAGCATATCCGGAGAATCTTATGCAGTTTGCAATTGCCAATATCACAAATGAGATACTTGCAAACCTGGACAACGTGATTACTTTTCAAAATGTGAATGATACCTGTGTTGTCATTTATACGGAAAAGAGCGAGGATAGATTGCAAAATCTGATACGGGAAACAGGAGACAGTATCAGAGAAGCAATGGTAAGATGCATGGAGACACAGGTGTACATTGCAGTCGGAGAGACTGTACATACGCCTGCAAAGTGGAAAAAATCTTATGAAAGTGCAAAACATGCGGTCGAATTCAAATATTTAATAGAAAAGCCCACTTTTATATTCGAAAAGGATTTTTGCTCAAATTCAGATAGAAAAGCGGAGGCACCTGTTTTTGAAACCAATGAATGGATCGAGCAGCTGGTTCTATACATGAAGGCTAATCAAAAAGATAAATTAGAAAAAGCAATCCGGGATTTTTTTGCAGAAATTTATCGTCTGAAATATGAAAGACAGGCAGCGTGTCTGCAGATTCAGAATTGTGTGCTTTCCATTGCAATTAAAATGGAAGAAATAGGATTGGAATTGCCAAATCATGCAGAAAAAGAAACTTCATTTATCAATTACCTGCATACCTATAAACGATTGTCCAAGATAGAGGAAAGATTTCAAATCTTCTGTATGGATCTGACG
>JAEWWQ010000072.1 GCA_023458855.1 Bacillota bacterium | reverse complement strand
CCAGATCGTAACTTTGCCGGTGGAATTAAATGCTTCCAGCCGTGCAGTCAGATTGTTGGATCAGCGGGGGATTCTGGCAGGAAGAGAAGTAAGCGACTGCAGGAAAGTACTTGGGGCAGCGGCACTGACCTATGTTGCTGCGGCAGCAGCTTCCGTATTACAATTACTAAGATTAATACTGATATTTGGCGGTGGAAGAAATAATCGCGATTAACGTAGACAGATAGGAGCAGATGTGAGCAATCCGAACAGTAGGAAAAAAATAGAAAAGGCAAGTGTTAATACAAGGGAGTTAATACTTGAGATGCTCTTAGAAATAACTTCAGGAAAAGAATATAGTCATTTGGTGGTCCGGAATGTATTGGATAAATATAATTATTTACGATCTGAAGACAAGTCCTTTATAAAAAGAATCTGTGAAGGTACCCTGGAACGGATGATACAGATTGATTATATATTGAACGAATTTTCTAATACTAAAGTAAACAAGATGAAACCAGTAATCCGGAACATTCTCCGCATGAGCGTCTATCAGATTCTGTTTATGGATGCGGTACCGGATTCAGCGGCATGTAACGAGGCCGTAAAACTTGCAGAAAAAAAGAAATTCCATCAACTAAAAGGATTCGTGAATGGAGTACTCAGAACGATATCCAGACAAAAAGATGCCATCAGTTATCCCAAAAGGGAGAACGATATTGGTTTGTATCTCTCCATACAATATTCTATGCCGGAGTGGATCGTAAAAAAATGGCTGCAGGAATATGATGTACAAATAGTGGAACAGATTTTGCAGGGGTTGCTGAAGGAACATTTGGTAACCGTAAGAATTGATGAGAACTTGCAGGACCAGGAAAAACTAGGATTATTAGAAGAAATTCGAAATACGGGGATTACCATCTATGAACACCCCTATCTTCCTTACGCATATCAACTGGAACACATGGAAGGAACTTTGAATCTGCCGGGCTTTCAGGAAGGTCTGATCACTATTCAGGATATCAGCTCCATGCTTGTGTCAGAGGTGGCAGGAATCAGAAAGGGAAATCTGGTTATTGATGTATGTGCTGCACCGGGCGGCAAGTCATTGCATGCAGCCTGCAAACTAAAGGGAACAGGGCGTGTAGAGGCCAGAGACCTTACAGATTATAAAGTTAATCTGATCAGACAGAATATAGAACGTATGCAATATACGAATATAGAAGCAATGGAAGCAGATGCATTGATCTGCCAAAAAGAAATGCAAGAGACTGCGGATATTCTGTTTGCGGACTTACCGTGTTCCGGACTTGGTGTGATAGGGAAAAAACGTGATATTAAATACAAAGTTTCAGAAGAATCGCTTAAGAATATAACGTCATTACAGCAATCAATCCTGGAAGTTGTCCAGAATTATGTAAAACCAGGCGGAACTTTGATTTATAGTACATGTACCATCAATCGTCCAGAAAATGAAGACATGATAAAATGGTTTGTCGAAAAGCATCCTTATGAATTGGAAAGTCTGGATTCTTATTTGCCCCCAATATTGCAAAGTGAAACAACGAGAAAAGGTTATTTACAGTTGCTGCCGGGAATCCATGAGGCAGATGGATTCTTTATTGCAAGAATGAAGAAAAAGAGAGGCTAAATATTCGTGATTGATATTAAATCTTTGAATCTTACAGAATTAGAGGAAGAAGTAAAGAAAAATGGTGAAAAACCTTTTCGGGCAAAACAGTTATATGAATGGATGCATGTAAAGCTGGCAAGAAGTTTTGAAGAGATGACAAATCTGCCAAAACAACTGCGGGAAAGCTGCAAGGAAAAATATCAGTATACAGCACTGGAGGCAATCAAAGTACAGGAATCTGCAATTGATGGTACGAAGAAATATTTATTTGAGTTAGCAGATGGAAATGTTGTGGAAAGTGTGTGGATGAAGTATAAATTCGGGAATTCTGTCTGTATTTCTTCTCAGGTAGGCTGCCGTATGGGATGCCGGTTCTGTGCATCCACACTGGACGGACTGGAAAGATCTCTTTTGCCGTCAGAGATGCTCGATCAGGTCTATGAGATTACAAGGCTTACAGGCGAGCGAGTATCTAATGTGGTGGTTATGGGAACCGGTGAGCCGTTAGATAATTATGATAACTTATTAAAATTCATAGAATTATTAACTGATGAGTCTGGGTTACATATCAGCCAGCGTAATCTGACGGTATCGACCTGCGGAATAGTACCTAAGATGCGGCAGCTGGCCGATGAAAAATTACAGATAACATTAGCATTATCTTTACATGCCACAACAGATGAAAAAAGAAAAAAACTGATGCCGGTTGCCAATAAGTATCATCTGGATGAATTAATGGAGACTTGCGCATACTATTTTGAAAAGACTGGAAGAAGGATTACATTCGAATACAGTCTGGTGGGCGGCGTAAATGATACAAGTGAAGATGCAGAACAATTAATTGCTCTTGTAAAACCTCTAAATTGTCATGTGAATCTGATTCCGGTAAATCCGATTGAAGAGCGTGATTTCGTGGAATCGGGCAGGAAGGAAGTGCAGGAGTTTAAAAATAAACTTGAAAAAAACAAAATAAATGTTACTATAAGAAGGGAAATGGGTCGGGATATTGACGGCGCATGCGGACAATTAAGGCGTAGACATAAGAAAGAAAAGTAGGAGGCAGGCTGACGATGTTAAGGACATTTTCGCTAACTGATATTGGAAAAAAAAGACAATTGAATCAGGATATTGTTTTTACGTCGGAAGAAGCGTTAGGAAATCTGCCGAATATTTTTATCGTTGCAGACGGAATGGGCGGTCATAAAGCAGGCGATTATGCCTCCCGCTATACGGTTGAAACCATTGTAAAAGAAGTTGAAAAATCAGAAGAAAAAAATCCCATTAAAATAATTGAACACGCAATAGAAAAAGCCAATGCAAATATTCGAAGCGCTGCAAGCGCAGATGACAGACTGGAGGGAATGGGAACTACAGTCGTGGTCGCAACCTGCGAAGGAAATCTGTTACGTGTAGCGAATGTCGGCGATAGCAGATTATATATAGTAAATCATGAGATTACACAAATTACAAGGGACCATTCACTTGTAGAGGAAATGGTTCGTATGGGTGGACTTGACAAGGCATCTGCAAGGAATCATCCGGATAAAAATATTATCACGAGAGCGATAGGCGCACAGGATACGATTGAAGTTGACTTTTTTGATGTCGTGCTGGAACCCAATGATACTGTCCTGATGTGTTCGGATGGTCTGAGCAATATGCTGGAAGATGAAGAAATCCGCATGATTATTAATGCACAAAGAGATATCGTTGAACAGGCAGAAGAATTAATAAAAGCCGCTAATAATAATGGTGGTAAAGACAACATTGCCGTAATAATTATTGAACCGTGTATAGATGAGGTGAAACTATGATTAAAATAGGAATGCTGATAGGTGACCGCTATGAAATATTAGAGAAAATAGGAACTGGCGGTATGTCTGATGTGTATAAAGCAAAAGACCACAAATTGAATAGATGCGTTGCGGTCAAGGTATTAAAACAGGAATTTAGTGAGAATACGAATTTTGTGTATAAATTCCGTGTAGAAGCCCAGGCAGCAGCAGGTTTGATGCATCCCAATATTGTAAATGTCTACGATGTAGGAGAAGAAAATGTAATTTACTATATTGTTATGGAACTGGTAGAGGGTATTACATTAAAGAAATATATTGAGAAAAAAGCAAGATTGTCAGTCAAAGAAGCAATCAGCATTGCAATTCAGGTTTCCATGGGAATTGAGGCAGCCCATAATAATCATATCATTCATCGTGATATCAAACCACAGAATATAATTATTTCCAAAGAAGGAAAAGTAAAGGTAACAGATTTTGGTATTGCAAAGGCAGCCACCAGTAATACGATTACTTCCAATGTGATGGGGTCTGTTCATTATACTTCTCCTGAGCAGGCACGCGGTGGATACAGCGATGAAAAAAGTGATATTTATTCATTGGGTATCACTTTATTTGAAATGCTTACAGGAAGGGTTCCATTTAATGGAGAGACTACAGTAGCAATTGCAATTAAGCATATTCAGGAAGAGATGCCGTCACCAAGAGATTTTGTCCCGGAGATTCCGATCAGTGTAGAACAGATTGTGTTCAAATGTACACAAAAGAGTCCAAACCGCAGATACCAGTCGATGAGTGAACTGATTGCCGACTTGAAAAAATCATTAATCAGTCCGGATGAAGACTTTGTAAAAGTAGTTGATCTGAACAGTCAGGAACAGACGAAAATGATTTCTGATAATGATAT
>JAEWWQ010000071.1 GCA_023458855.1 Bacillota bacterium | reverse complement strand
CCTATATATCGGATTATATTTTTCCGAGGTTAATTCAGGGAATGGATAATATTTTAACGGAAAATGGATATAGTATCATACTAAAAAATACTGGAAACAGTCAAAAAAATGAGGCAAAGGCGTTAGAGGATATTCTTACTAAAAATATAGACGGACTTATTATTGAACCGAGTAAAAGTGAGATTTATTGCAGACATATGCACTTGTATGAACTATTTGATAAATTAAATATACCGTATATCTTTATTCAGGGAACTTATCCGCAAATGAAAGAATGCTCCAATATCATAATGGATGATGTACAGGGCGGATATTTGCTGACAAAGTATCTGATTGATTTGGGACATAAGCATATTGTAGGGATTTTTAAGATAGATGATACACAGGGGACGGCCAGGCATAAAGGGTATATAAAAGCCCTGAACGAAGCCGGAATACAGTACAATCCGGATCTGGTAATTACATTTCATACGGAAGACAGGGCAAAGAAACCGGCAGCTGTTATGGAACAGTTTGTGAAAGAAAAAAGAATTATGGATGCCGTAGTCTGTTATAATGATCAGATTGCATTGGAGATCATCAATATGTTGAATACGTATGGAGTTAAGGTCCCAGAAGATATCTCCGTTACAGGCTATGATAATTCACTGATATCGGAGTCCGGCCCTGTAAAGCTCACAACGGTATCCCATCCGAAAGAGAAATTGGGAGAAATGGCAGCCCGACTGTTGTTGGAAAAGATAAATCATGTGTCGGATGAAGAAAGCAAAGTGCAGCGTGTGGTGGCCCCGGAATTGATCATAAGGGAATCCTGCCTGGATAGAAGATAGAGATTTTTTCAGGTAATATCGAATATATGTGAGAAAAAACAACTTGTAGATATGTGCATACAAGTTTTATAATCATGGTACAAAAAACAGTAAACAAAATAAGGAGGATAACTTACATGAAAACAGGAAAAAATTACAAATTTTGGTTTTGTACAGGATCGCAGGATTTATACGGAGATGCATGTCTTGCAAAAGTGGCAGAGCATTCTAAGATTATTGTTGAAAATTTAAACAAATCAGGTGTTTTACCATATGAAGTAGTGTGGAAGCCTACTTTAATCACAAATGAATTAATCAGAAAGACGTTTAATGAAGCAAACGGAGACGAAGAATGTGCAGGTGTTATTACATGGATGCATACATTTTCCCCGGCAAAATCCTGGATTTTAGGACTACAGGAATACAGAAAACCATTATGTCACTTGCATACACAATTCAATGAAGAACTTCCATATGATACCATTGATATGGACTTTATGAATGAGAACCAGTCTGCACATGGTGATAGGGAATATGGTCATATTGTAAGCCGTATGGGTATTGAAAGAAAAATTATTGTAGGCCACTGGACATTCCCGGCTGTTCAGGAAAGACTTGCTGAGTGGATGAGAACAGCAATCGGTGTGATTGAATCTTCCCATATCCGCGTTTGCCGTTTTGGTGATAACATGAATAATGTTGCAGTTACAGAAGGCGATAAAGTAGAAGCACAGATTAAATTTGGCTGGGAAATCGACCACTACTGTGTAAATGATCTGGTAGAATATGTAGATGCCGTTTCCAAAGGAGACACAGAAACCTTAGTTGAAGAGTACTACAGTAAATATAAGATTATTGATGAAGGACGTGATCTTGATGAATTCAAGAGACATGTAGCAGTTCAGGCGCAACAGGAAATTGGTATTGAGAAATTCCTGGTTGATAATAATTATCATGCAATTGTTACTCACTTTGGCATGCTCGGCGGATTGAAACAATTACCAGGTCTTTCGATTCAGAGACTGATGGAAAAAGGATATGGATTCGGTGCAGAAGGTGATTGGAAGGTTGCAGCTATGGTTCGTATGATGAAATTAATGACAGCCGGTAAGAAGGATGCAAAAGGAACATCGATGATGGAAGATTACACATATAATCTTGTTCCAGGAAAAGAAGGAATCTTACAGTCCCATATGTTAGAAGTATGCCCGTCTGTTGCTGAAGGAGAAATCGGTATCAAAGTATGCCCTCTTTCCATGGGCAACAGGGAAGATCCGGCACGTCTTGTATTTACATCCAAGACAGGTCCTGGAGTAGCTGCTTCACTTATTGATCTTGGAAATAGATTTAGATTAATTATCAATGCCGTTGACTGTAAAAAAGTAGAAAAGCCAATGCCTAAATTGCCGGTCGGAACAGCATTCTGGACACCGCAGCCAGACCTGGCAACAGGTGCAGAAGCCTGGATTCTTGCAGGCGGTGCTCATCATACAGCATTCTCTTATGATCTGACAGTAGATCAGATGGTAGACTGGGCAGCAGCAATGGGAATTGAGAGCGTTGTAATTGATAAAGATACAACGATCAGAAACTTCAAAAATGAATTAAGATGGAATGCAGCATCTTACAGATAAAATAACATAAATGGAGGATTTCTTAATGGGTCTGGAAATGAATGAAGTAAAAAATATGATAGCAGATGGAAAAGCTGTGCTTGGTATTGAATTTGGATCGACCAGAATCAAGGCAGTATTAATCGGAACAGGTAACGCTCCGATTGCATCTGGTAGTCATGACTGGGAAAATAAATTGGAGAATAACATCTGGACCTATAGTCTGGATGCTATCTGGGCAGGATTGCAGGACTGCTATCAGAAAATGCTTGAAGATGTGAAAGAAAAATATGACGTAACAGTTAAGACCTTAGGGGGCATTGGATTCAGCGGTATGATGCATGGTTATATGGCTTTTGATAGGGGGGAAGAACTGTTGGTTCCGTTCCGTACATGGCGTAATACCATTACAGAACAAGCTTCGGAAGAACTAACAGAAGTATTCAATTATCATATTCCTCAAAGATGGAGTATTGCACATCTTTATCAGGCCATTCTGAATAAAGAGGAACATGTGTCTGAAATCCGTTATCTGACAACCTTGGCAGGATATATTCACTGGAAACTGACAGGAAAGAAAGTACTGGGTGTAGGAGAAGCCTCCGGTATGTTTCCGATTGATATTAATACAAAGAAATTCAATACACATATGATTCAACAATTTGATGAATTGAATACTTCAAAGAATTTTGAATGGAAGCTTGCGGATATCCTGCCGGAAGTTCTTGTAGCGGGTGAGGAGGCAGGCGTTCTTACTGAAGAAGGTGCTAAATTACTTGATGTTTCGGGACAATTACAGGCAGGCATTCCACTTTGCCCGCCGGAAGGTGATGCGGGAACAGGTATGGCCGCAACCAACAGTGTTGCAGTGGGTACTGGTAATGTTTCTGCCGGAACATCAGTCTTTGCGATGATCGTGCTTGAGAAAGATCTTGCAAAAGTTCATCCTGAGATTGACCTCGTTACGACACCAAGCGGTAATCTGGTAGGAATGGTTCACTGCAATAACTGCACATCAGACTTAAATGCCTGGGTTTCCCTTTTTAAAGAATTTGCTGAAAGCTTTGGTGTTGAAGTGGATATGACAAAATTATTCTCTACTTTATATAATAAAGCTCTTGAAGGTGATGCTGATTGCGGTGGATTATTAGCTTATAATTATTTCTCAGGTGAGCATATTACAAATATGGAAGAAGGACGTCCGCTATTTGTCAGAACACCGGAAAGCAAATTTACATTGGCAAACTTTATGCGCGTTCACTTATTTACATCATTAGGTGCGTTGAAAACAGGATTGGATATTCTGTTAAAAGAGGAAAATGTAAAAGTAACTCAGATATTTGGTCATGGCGGATTATTTAAGACAAAAGGTGTAGGACAAAAAATATTGGCAGCAGCAATAGATGCACCTGTTTCTGTTATGGAAACAGCAGGAGAAGGCGGTGCATGGGGGATTGCGCTGTTAGCTTCTTACATGGTTCACAAATCAGCTGACGAAACATTAGATGATTATCTGACAAATAAAGTATTTGAAGGACAAACTGGTACCATGATGAATCCGGACCCAAAGGATGTAGCAGGTTTTGATAAATTTATTGTACGCTATACCAACGGCCTTCTGATTGAGAGAGCAGCGATAGATTCTCTTAAATAGAAGTATATATCGTGATAAAGCAGAAAGGAAAATGAAATGTTAGAAGCATTAAAAAAAGAAGTTTATGAAGCTAATATGCTATTGCCTAAATATGGACTTGTCACATTTACATGGGGCAATGTCAGCGGAATTGACAGAGAAAAAGAATTATTTGTTATTAAACCGTCAGGTGTGGATTATGATAAGCTGACGCCGGATGATATGGTGGTCGTTGATCTTGAAGGCAATAAGGTAGAAGGAAAATATAACCCTTCTTCAGATACCGATACGCATGTAGAGTTGTATAAAGCCTGTCCGGAAATTGGAGGCGTGGTACATACGCATTCTTCCTGGGCTACCAGCTGGGCGCAGGCAGGAAGAGGAATTCCCTGCTACGGAACAACGCATGCAGACTATATGTACGGGGAGATCCCTTGTGTAAGGTGCTTATCAAAAGAAGAAATCGAAGGCGCTTATGAGAAAAATACAGGCCTTCTGATCGTTGATTATTTTAAAGACAAAGATTTTATGGCTGTACCGGCGGTTCTTTGTAAGAATCATGGACCGTTTTCCTGGGGAAAAGATGCGCACGAGGCAGTTCATAATGCAGTGGTGCTTGAAGAAGTAGCTAAGATGGCAGCACGTTGTGAGATGATTTACCCGGAAGTAAAACCTGCACCACAAGAATTGCAGGACAAGCACTACTATAGAAAACACGGCGCAAATGCATATTATGGGCAGACTTCGATAAACTAGAAGTATGGATTTTTAAGAACAGGGCAAATAAATGCTATAAAAAGCACAAAAAAGATACATACCGTATACTTGTAAGTTTGCGGTATGTATAGTATTCTAAGTATAGATATTTGTAATAGATAGTATCTATCTATGGGTACAGTAATGAATATATTAATGGAGGATAAACATGAACAATTTAGAACTTGCAAAAAAAGCAAATGAAGTTCGTAAGGGTATTGTTACAGCTGTTCATAGTGCAAAGGCCGGACATCCGGGCGGATCACTTTCAGCAGCAGATATTTTTACGTATCTTTATTTTGAAGAAATGAACATTGATCCGAAAAATCCTAAGATGGAGAATAGAGACCGTTTTGTATTATCAAAAGGACATGTAGCGCCGGGACTTTATTCAACATTGGCACAAAGAGGATATTTTCCGGTAGAAGACCTTAAGACACTTCGCCATCTCGGATCATATTTGCAGGGTCATCCAGATATGAAACACATACCGGGTGTCGATATGTCTTCCGGTTCTTTAGGACAAGGACTTTCAGCAGCTGTAGGAATGGCTCTTTCAGCAAAAATGGATGGAAAATCATATAGAACTTATGCATTATGTGGCGATGGCGAACTTCAGGAAGGACAGATCTGGGAAGCAGCCATGTTCGCAGGACATAGAAAATTAGACAATCTGACGGTTGTTGTTGATAATAACGGTTTACAGATCGATGGAAAGATTGATGATGTATGCTCACCGTATCCTATCGATAAAAAATTCGAAGCATTTAATTTCCATGTTATCAATATTGAAGCTCATGATTTTGATGCTATCAGGGCAGCGTTTAAAGAAGCAAAAGAGACCAAGGGAATGCCTACCGCAATTATTGCACATAGTACAAAAGGTAAAGGCGTATCCTTTATGGAAAATCAGGCGGCTTGGCATGGCACAGCTCCTAATGATGAACAATATGCCGTTGCCATGGAAGACTTGGCAAAGATTGATGGAGAATTAGGAGGTGCGAACTAATGGCAGATGTTAAGAAAATTGCAACCAGAGAAAGCTATGGTAATGCGCTGGCAGAATTCGGAGCACAATATCCAAATCTGGTAGTATTAGATGCTGATTTAGCAGCAGCTACTAAAACGGGAGTCTTTAAAAAAGTATTTCCGGACAGACATATTGACTGCGGTATTGCAGAATGTAATATGGTTGGTATTGCAGCAGGACTTTCAACAACAGGAAAGATTCCTTTTGTAAGTTCTTTTGCAATGTTTGCAGCAGGACGAGCTTTTGAACAAGTACGTAACTCTGTTGGATATCCACACTTAAACGTAAAGATTGGAGCGACACATGCAGGCATTACCGTTGGTGAAGACGGAGCATCTCATCAATGCAATGAAGATCTTGCGCTTATGAGAACAATTCCAGGTATGGTCGTTGTGTGTCCAAGTGACGATACAGAAGCAAGAGCGGCTGTAAAGGCAGCAATTGATTATGTGGGACCAGTATATATTCGTTTTGGAAGGTCAGCAGTTCCAGTAATTCATGATAGTGAAAATTATAAATTTGAAATAGGTAAGGGTATCGTTGAAAAAGAAGGTACAGACCTTACTATAGTAGCAACAGGTATTTGTGTATGCGAGGCAATGGACGCAGCAGAAATGCT
The DNA here is from genome assembly GCA_023458855.1 of Bacillota bacterium. Taxonomy (GTDB): domain Bacteria; phylum Bacillota; class Clostridia; order Lachnospirales; family Lachnospiraceae; genus SZUA-378. The sequence goes on along the minus strand of JAEWWQ010000071.1, from coordinate 2,340 downwards.
TGCTAAAGACGGTATCAATGCCAAAGTAATCAATATTCATACAATCAAACCTTTAGATGAAGATTTAATTGTAGCAGCTGCAAAAGAAACAGGAAAAGTCGTAACAGTTGAAGAACATTCCGTAATTGGCGGCTTGGGAAGTGCTGTATGTGATTGCCTGTCAGCGAAAGCACCAACTCCAGTATGTAAAATCGGTATGCAGGATGTATTCGGAGAGTCCGGATCGGCATCTGACTTAGTTCGCAAATATGGATTAGACGCAGAAGGTATCTACAAGTCAATAAAATCATTTTTGAACAATTAGAAATTGAAGAATTGATAGAACAAGAAGAAGGGACAAATGAAAATTCATCTGTTCCTTTTTTGCTTGTTTGACAAGGTGTATAAGCTGTGATAATCTTATTATAATATAAGAAAAGCAATGATGAAGAGAGTATGTTTGAAGGAATATTTACAGAGAAGACCTCACCTTGAATTGATAAGAGGATTTGAAATCGGGGAGCTGAGAGAGGTGATAGGAGAATAAACGGAAGATGGCTTCTGAGCAGCGCACCGAACCTGAGCTTTAAGGTAAGATTGCGACGGGATCCGCCTGTTATAGCGGTATAGTATACAGTTGAAGATCTGAGTATTCTATTAGATATGTAAAATGTGTACTTAAGGAGATCCTTTTTGTGAGAAAAGGATAAATAGAAGTGGTAACGCGATGATAATCGTCTTCTCAAAGCATATGCGATGGGAGGGCGCTTTTGTTTACGTGAGTAATGAGGAAAATACTCTGCTGGCAGAAGTATTTGACGAATACCGCGATAACGAGAGAAACTCGCAAAGCGTGTTTCTGCTCGTATAAAATAAAAAAGGAGATTAGTTAAATGAGCAAACCAAAGTATTACATTACAACAGCAATTGCTTACACATCAGGAAAGCCGCATATTGGGAATAGTTATGAGATTGTACTGGCTGACAGTATCGCAAGATTTAAAAGGCAGGAAGGATATGAAGTATTCTTTCAGACAGGTACCGATGAACACGGTCAGAAAATTGAGCTAAAAGCAGAAGAAGCCGGAATTACACCAAAGGAATTCGTGGATAATGTTTCCGGAACAATTAAACATCTCTGGGATCTGATGGATACTTCCTATGACAAATTTATCCGTACTACGGATGCTGACCATGAAAAGCAGGTACAGAAAATTTTTAAGAGATTGTACGATAAAGGTGATATTTATAAGGGATCTTATGAGGGAATGTATTGTACGCCATGTGAATCTTTTTGGACAGAGTCGCAGCTGGTAGACGGAAAATGTCCTGATTGCGGACGGGAAGTAAAGCCTGCAAAAGAAGAGGCTTATTTCTTCAAAATGAGTAAATATGCAGACAAATTAATTCAGCACATTAATGAACATCCGGAATTTATTCAACCTGTATCCCGTAAAAATGAAATGATGAATAATTTCTTATTACCGGGACTGCAGGATCTTTGTGTATCCCGAACCTCATTTAAATGGGGCATTCCGGTAGATTTTGATTCGCGTCATGTAGTGTATGTATGGCTGGACGCACTTACCAATTACATTACCGGAATCGGCTATGATTGTGATGGAGATTCCACAGATCAATTTAAAGCATTATGGCCTGCCGATCTTCATCTGATTGGTAAAGATATTATCCGTTTCCATACAATTTACTGGCCTATTTTCTTAATGGCACTTGACCTTCCGCTACCGAAACAGGTTTTTGGTCACCCTTGGTTATTGCAGGGAGATGGAAAAATGAGTAAGTCTAAGGGAAATGTTATTTATGCGGACGACCTTGTGAATTTTTTTGGTGTAGATGCAGTTCGCTATTTTGTTCTTCATGAGATGCCATTTGAAAACGACGGTGTGATCACGTGGGAACTGATGGTAGAACGTATGAACTCTGATCTTGCCAATACGCTTGGAAACCTGGTAAACAGAACAATCTCCATGAGTAATAAATATTTTGATGGAATCGTTTCTGATAAAGGAGTCACAGATTCAGTGGACGATGATCTGAAGGCAGTCGTTACAGGAACAAAGACCAAAGTACAGAATAAGATGAAAGATCTTAAGGTCGCAGATGCCCTGACAGAAATTTTTGTTCTTTTTAAACGCTGCAATAAATATATTGATGAGACAGAACCATGGGTACTTGCGAAGGAAGAAGCAAAGAAGGACAGACTTTCAACCGTATTATATAATCTGGTAGAGAGCATTATGATAGGAACAGCTCTGATCGAATCATTTATGCCGTCTACTGCAAAAAAAATAGCAGAGCAGATGAATACATCTTTACGTGCATTTGAAGACCTTGATAAAT
>JAEWWQ010000070.1 GCA_023458855.1 Bacillota bacterium | reverse complement strand
GGACATAATGGCTTTCGCCAGATTTGCATCTAATTTTTCAAAAACCGGATCTCCAAGCCCGGCAGGTACTGCATTAACAACGCATTCAATAATGCCACCGGCAGAATCAGTGTTCTTCATACAATCAGCAAGATATGCTTCGGCCTGTCTGGAAGCTTCTATATCCGGCATGGCTGTAGGCGTTGCAAGAATCGCTTCCTTATTAAAATGATCCATATTAATAGTTACAGGACCGATTGCTTTGGTATATGCAAAAATCGAAATGCCAATAGACTGCAATAACTTTGCAGCAATTGCTCCGGCAGCGACACGCCCTATTGTTTCGCGTCCTGAAGAACGACCACCGCCTCTGTAATCACGGAATCCATATTTGGCATCAAAGGTATAATCGGCATGTCCGGGTCTGTAATATGCAGCTATCTCACTATAATCGTGAGATTTTTGTGATGTATTTCTTACCAATAGGGAGATAGGGGTACCAGTGGTCTTACCCTCAAATACACCGGATAATATTTCTACCAGATCATCCTCTTTTCTGGGTGTAGACAAGTGCGATTGCCCTGGTTTTCTACGATTCAGATAGTGCTGAATATCGTCCTCACATAATTGGAGACCAGCTGGACAGCCGTCTACCACAACACCGACAGCTTTTCCATGAGATTCTCCCCAAGTTGTTATTTTAAAAATAGTACCTAATGTTGAACCAGCCATATCATTCCATCCTTTATTCAATGCATATTTAGTACACAGTTTCTATGTTTCGCTATTTATTATATCCAATTCCATAACATCTGACAAGATAGTCGTAATGAGAACTAAAGATATGGAAACAGGACTTTTTTGTTATTGCTTGACATGTCATTGGTCCCATAGTACTATTTAAGGTAAAGCAATCGTAAATATAATATAAAGTAATTGTATATGCAGTAATCCAAATATAAGACAAATTATTGTTAAAGGATTAAAAACACATATGAAAAAAACAGTCAAAGAGAGAATACTGAGTAAGTTGTTAAAACTGGGGAAAAAGTATAGACTTCTAAAGATTCCCATGGTGATATGCATTTTAGTTATTTTAGGCGTTTATAATGCTGTGCTTTCCATTACCGGAAATACAAAGAAAATAGTCAGTTTTGCATGTCTGGCACTATTTTTCATGATTAGCAGCAGCTTTGCATCGATTGGTTTTATTCAGACCTCAGAGGTCTCGGACTATGATAGCAATATAACAGCGGACGAAGATTTGATGAGTTCAGAAATCAATATGGACGAAGTGGCACTAACAGCGTCGGTGACAGCAGATGACGAAGAGATTGATATTATTGATGACAATGATGTGATAGATGGATATGAAGATTCCAATCTGGATAATATTAAAACAGATTTTTACTCCGTAGATGAGATTTTAGATGAAAATGAAGTCATAAATAGTGAAAACAATACATTACAGGATGCTGAAAAAGCCGAACTTGACAAAGATGACTGGCGACTGTTATTAATAAATAAGCAACATCCTATTCCGGATGATTATGAATTTACCCTGGGAACGATAAAGGGAAATATGAAATGTGACGAAAGAATTATAGATGATTTATTGCAGATGCTGCAGGGCGCTAAAAACGATGGCGTAAATCTTGTAATCTGTTCTCCGTATCGGGATATGAATCGTCAGGAAGTGTTATTCAACCGTAAGATAGCAGCATATATGAAAAAAGGAATGTCTTATATGGCTGCTTATAAAACAACAGCACAGACAGTGACGGTTCCTGGGGCAAGTGAGCACCAGATTGGTCTTGCACTTGATATTATCTGCGATTCGTATTCTTCTTTAGATGCCGGATTCGGAGATACGGAAGCTGGAAAATGGTTGGCTGAACATAGCTGTGAATATGGATTTATTCTTAGATACCCAGAAGGAAAAGAGTATATAACAAGTATAGAGTATGAACCATGGCATTTCCGGTATGTAGGAAAAGAGGCGGCAACTCAGATTACAGAAGCAGGTATTACATTAGAAGAGTTTGTAGAAAATTTGTAATGGATTTTATGCATGTTCGAAGCATGCAGATGGGAATAAAAATGTATAAATTAATAAAAAAAGAAGGTATGGCGAAAAGAGGAGAATTCCATACCGTTCATGGTGTTATTCAAACTCCTGTTTTTATGAATGTTGGAACGGTAGCTGCTATTAAAGGTGCGGTTTCCACAGAAGATTTAGAACAGATAGGAACACAGGTCGAATTATCAAATACGTATCATTTACATGTAAGAACCGGAGATAAAGTAATTAAGCAAATGGGTGGTCTACATGAATTTATGTCATGGAATAAGCCGATATTAACAGATTCAGGTGGATTTCAGGTTTTTTCATTGGCCGGATTGCGTAAGATAAAAGAAGAAGGTGTTTATTTTAATTCCCATATTGATGGAAGAAGAATCTTTATGGGACCGGAAGAAAGTATGCAGATTCAATCTAATCTTGCCTCTACGATTGCCATGGCATTTGATGAGTGTCCTTCCAGCAAGGCGGAAAAAGAATACGTACAAAATTCTGTAAACAGAACCACCAGATGGCTGGAACGCTGTCAAATTGAGATGAAAAGACTGAATTCCATGGAGGACACGATTAATAAAAACCAATTGCTATTTGGTATTAATCAAGGTGCAATTTTCCCGGATATCAGAATTGAACATGCTAAGGAAATCACAGACATGAACCTGGATGGGTATGCCATTGGCGGCCTTGCTGTGGGAGAAAGTCACGAAGAAATGTATCATATAATAGAAGAAACCGTTCCTTACCTGCCCCAGAATAAACCGACTTATTTGATGGGAGTTGGTACACCTGCGAATATTTTAGAGGCAGTGGAGCGAGGCGTTGACTTTTTTGATTGTGTATATCCTACCAGAAATGGCAGACACGGTCATGTGTATACCAATCGTGGGAAGATAAATCTGTTCAATGCCCAGTATGAACTTGATAAGAGACCTATCGAAGAGGGGTGCGGGTGTCCGGCCTGCAGAAGGTATTCAAGGGGATATATCCGACATTTGCTGAAAGCAAAAGAAATGCTTGGTATGCGTTTATGTGTGCTTCATAATTTGTATTTTTACAACACTATGATGACTGAAATCAGGGAAGCGCTGGAACATGGAAGTTTTGCTGCGTATAAAAAGCAAAAATTGGACGGTATGCAGGGTTCAGGTATGTAAAAA
>JAEWWQ010000069.1 GCA_023458855.1 Bacillota bacterium | reverse complement strand
AAACAAGACTGGTACTTTAGTACTATTTTTGTTTACTTTGTTTATTGTAGAAATAAATAATATCAGTTATAATAAAGTTCGTAAAGAGAATTGTATCCTTTCTTTTTACATCCCTTATTTATAAGTTATTATACTCCCCTCGAAAAAAGGTCATCGCAGATGATCTTTTTTCCATTTTGATGTTCTGCACCGCAATTCTATTTCCATAAAGACTGAATTGCTCTTGCCACCAATATCACAATAAAAATCGGAAGCAATACCGGCAATAATACCGATATAAGAGAAGTAACTGCTGCAAAAAATACGAAAATAATAAGTACTACGCACACGCCAACTAACCACAATGGGATTCTAAAACCTCGCCCGCCCATTGTACTTCCCTCCTCCTCTGCTGAAGAAGGATTCTCATTATAAGCCGTATCCGTTGTCTCTGCAGTCTTATTTGTCTCTATAATAGTCTTTGCAATCAATCTTGGGTTTCCCAGTTCTTTCAGAACCTGCTCCTCAGATTTTCCTTTTCTTATTTCCATATCAATATAATCTTCATAATATCTGATGTTTTCTTCAACGATATTGAAATTTACAGATCCTGATAAAGCAATTCGCAATTGCCTGATAAATTCTACTCTATTCATAATCCGTCTGCTCCTAATTGTTTTTAACTATAATACCCTATAAATTTTTATATTCCAATAGATTACATAGATTTTTTAGGATTCTTTTATTTTTTATTAACTTATAAAAGCAAACTGATGCACTTGAAGAGGGGTGCCGCAGCACCCCTCTTTATTTTTATCTATTCTATTCTGAGTATTACGATAGCTCTTAACCCTTAACAGCTCCAGCTACCATACCTTTGATAATCTGTTTGCTGAAAATAAAGTAAAGAACAACAATAGGTGCCATTGTAATTAACATTGCCGTCATCATTCTTGGATAGTTCGTGGAGAACTGTCCTGAGAAATTTGTCAATGCCAATGGTACGGTCTGATATTTTACATTATTAATCAAAACCAAAGCAAATGAGAACTCATTCCAGCATGCAAATGTCTGGATAATACCCACTGTAGCAAGAATAGGCTTACAAACCGGAAGAATAATTGAAAAAAGTGTATTCGTAAAGCTGCTGCCATCTATCGCGGCTGCTTCTTCCAATTCAACCGGAATACCCTTTAGATAACTTTCAATCAAGAAAATACCGATTGGCAAACCAAATGAAACATACGGTAATAGCAGTGTAAACCATTTATCATACATACCGCACTTCTGGAACACTACCACGATAGGTACGAGCAAGGAATGAATCGGAATCAACATACCCAGTAAAAACATTGCATAAATAGGTTTATTTAATTTAAATTCAATTCTGGATAATATATATCCTACTATAAAAGAAAATAATACGATAAAAATAATCGAAATAACCGTTGTTCTGAAGCTTGCAAACAGGGATGACCAAATGTGAGAATTCGGGTCATTTGCTACATATATGTAATTCTCAAATGTCGGTGCCTTTGGTAAAGAGATAATATCTGCCTGAAATTCTTTTGTTAGTTTCAGTGAAGAATAAAGCATCCATATCAATGGAAACAGACAAGTCACCGAAAAAATAATAAGGATTGCATTCAAAATAACTGACAAAATACCTTTTTTTGCTTTTTCTGCTGGTCGGTTTTCTTTTGCCTTCTTACCTGCAATATCGCTTGGATTATATGCCATTATTGTGCACCTCCCTTATCTTTAGATAAAAGTTTGGCTCCCTGTTGGCTTAACACAATTACCACTAAACTGCAGCAGAAGATACCAATGGAAATTGCAGAACCATATCCCATGTTGTGATCTCTAAAGGAAGTGTTATATCCATATAATGCCATAACCATTGATGAAGTCCCCGGGCCCCCTCTTGTCAGATTATAAATGTGATCGAAGGCTTTCATATTACCCGCAATACACAGTGTCACGCAGACAACCAATGTATTTTTAATTAATGGGAAAATAATGTAAACTGCGCGTTGAAACGCATTCGCCCCATCCAGCTCCGCAACTTCAAAAATCTCCTGGTCTACAGATGAAATCGCCGATAAAATAATTACCATATAATAACCGATAAATTGCCAGATCAACGGAATCGATACGATCAGCATAATATGATTCGTCATATCTTTCCACACCAGCGGCTGACCATTATTAAACGTGTTCATTACCCATTCTGTTGCACCGAATTTATCAATGAAGTAGTTAATAAGTCCGTAACTGTAATCATAAATGATTCTCCAGATAAATCCTATTGCTACCGCTGAAATCGTACTTGGAAAGAACCCAAATGTCCGATGCACTCCTTTCAGCTTTACAAGTCTTGAATTAATCATCAATACAAAAATAAACGCAAGACCAATCTGTCCGATAATACATGCCACTACCAAATATATATTATGGCCAAAAGAACTCCAGAAATTAGAGTCTTTAACTAATGCCACATAATTTTCTAATCCAATAAAAGTTTTTTTAGGTCCGCCCTTCCATTGAAAGAAGCTAAAATAGAATGCTGCAATCAAAGGTACAAAAACTGTAAAAATATAAATAAGCACCGGGACCAATAAATACATTACTATTACCCTGTTCTTAGG
>JAEWWQ010000068.1 GCA_023458855.1 Bacillota bacterium | reverse complement strand
TTTCTTCACTATCCGGCTCTTCTGTTTCTTCTGAATTTACTGTTTCCGACAAAGCATTTGCTGTTTCTTGCAAACGTCGATTTTCTTCTTCTAACTTAGAAGCTGCCTCTAATTTTGCAAGCAGGTCGCTTTTCGTTGATTCATCAAATTCCGAAAATAATTGTCCTGTTTGTTCCGACACCCTTTTTTTAACATCCTGTAAACGTTTTTCCTGATTCTCTTTTTTTGTATTTTCCCATTCAGCCAGAATATCTACAATATTCATTTGACCCGTAATTTGTTTTTCTAATTTCTCTTCTTCCGGAACAACAAGTGAGATTTGACCGTCATATTCCTGAGACAATAATCTTTCAAACTCTGATTGCTCCTGTGTCTTATTTAAAGTCTTACTCTCTTCCGGGTTTTCCACTTTTTCTATTTCCACAGACTGCTCATCTCCTGAAGGCATTCCTGTTATTTCATCTTCCCCTATCTCTTCATTCCCATCATAGGTATCTTCTATTTCTTCAAGTTCTTCAACTGCGGGGAATTCTTCTGTTCTGCCTTCTTCAAAGAACACCTCCTGTACTTCCTGTTTAAATGGTTGCAATTCTATATGGTTAACATCAGGAAGATTTCCTGTTTCTTCTAAAAGAGGTGCTACGATTGCACTTGCTACTGCGTCATTCTCCTCTGTTTGCTCTTCAGCTTTCTGGATTTCAGGCTCTTCCATTGGAAATTCATCTTCCTCTTCATCCAACAATTCTTTCATACTGGCAGCAAGTTCCTTTTGCAGATTGATAGTATTATATTTACTCATATCCATGGGTTTTACATGAACATCTATATCCGGCTCCATAAATTCTTCGCTGTCATCAGAATCATTTTCTTCTACTTTATGTACTGATGTTGAATTCTTATTGCCTGTTAACTGGTCATACTTATCCTGTTGCACAGGGTTCAAAGGCTCATGCAGCATTTTTAATTCCATCGCCTTTAATACATATTTTCCTTCACCAAACCATAAGATCAACTCATCACACTCTTCTACACACTTTGTGCTTAGTCCAATGCGATGATATAAATAGGCTAATTCATATGCCCATTTTTCACGATAATCTCTCTTTTTAAATTCTTCCAGAACAGAGATTCTCTCTTCTATACTGACTTCCTGTGCTTCATATAATTTATACTGAAGAATGAATCTGCCGGTATCCTTTGGTGCAATCTGAACAAATTCTTTATAGTATTCCAAAGCCTGTACATATTCTTCCATTTTTATGGATAATTCACATAATGAATAAACGATAGTTCTTCCGCCTGGATGACGATCATAAGCTAACAAAAGAACTTCTTTACTGTCTTCATATCTTCTGTTCACCTTATAGATATCACTTACAATAGTCAGCATCATAATGCTTTTTACTCTGCGCCAGTCAATGGTATCGGCGATCTGCATAGCTTCAGCGTATTGTTTTGCTACCACCATACTCTTTATTTCTTCTGCCCGAACTTTGTATTCATACTTATCCAAGGTATCACCTCATAAACCCTTTTCTCTTGTTACTTTTACTACTATTTTACTACATAAATACCCACTATCTAACTTTTTTTAAGTGTAACATACCATATACGTTATGTCAAAAGGATTTCGACCACAAGATATTGGAAAAAACAGCGAATTGTTCCAGTGTTAATGCCTCTCCCCGAATTGTTTCAGAAAGGTTCATTTCCCTAAGCGTTTCTAAAATCTGTTCCTTTTTCATATTCAGATTAGCTGCATTCTGAAGTCCATTTACAAGTGTCTTTCTTCTCTGATTAAAGGAGGCTCTTATAATGGAAAAAAGAAATCTTTCATTTTCTACTCTTACGGGTGGTTCCTCATATTTTGTTAAACGTATCACAGATGATCCGACCTTCGGTTGTGGCATAAAACAACTAGGTGGCACATTTACAATTATTTGCGGATTAGCATAAAACTGTACTGCTAAAGACAACGCACCATAATCCTTTGTTCCCGGTCCTACCTGCATTCTGTCTGCCACTTCTTTCTGCACCATAATAGTAATGCTGTCCAATGGTACTTTGCTTTCAAATAATCCCATAATAATCGGAGTCGTAATATAGTATGGTAAATTTGCCACTACTTTAATTGGCTTTCCCTGATTCTTTTCTTCAACCAGCTTATTGATATTTACTTTTAAGATATCCTCATTGATAATCGTTACGTTATCATATGCGGACAAGGTCTCTTCTAGAATTGGAATCAGCGACTTGTCAATTTCGACTGCAATTACTTCCCTTGCTGCTTCCGCAAGATATTGTGTCATTGTTCCAATTCCAGGACCTATCTCTATAATACAATCGTCTTTGGTTATCTTTGCAGAAGTTACGATTTTGTCCAGAATATTCCCATCAATCAGAAAATTCTGTCCATATTTCTTCTGAAATACGAAGTTATATTTTTGTAATACCGCAATTGTATTCTTAGGATTGCCAAGTGTAGCCATACATACTCCTATCTGCCCGTCTCTTCAGGCACTGCCCTAACAGGGTCCCTATATTTTTTGTAATTGATATACTGCTCTTGCATTCTTATTTGTCTGTTCCAATACCTCTTCATATGGAAGATTCTTAATCATAGCTATCTCTTGTGCAACATAGGAAAGATTCTCAGAAAAGTTCCTTTCTCCTCTATATGGCATGGGTGCCAGATAGGGACAATCTGTTTCCAAGACAATTTGTTCTATCGGAATATAGGAAACAGCTTCTTTTATTTTTTTTGCATTTTTAAAAGTTACCACACCACCAATTCCAAAATAAAATCCCATATCAAGATAATCTTTTGCGTTTTCCTTTGAATAGGAGTAACAATGTATGATTCCGCTTAATTTATTCTTCGCATCTGCAGCCGTCAGCATAGCAAGGGTATCGTTTGCTGCTTCTCTGGAATGTATAATTACTGGCATCTTAACTTCTTTCGCTAATTCTAATTGTCTGTCAAACCATGCTTGCTGAATATCCTTTGGTACATCATCCCAATAATAATCAAGACCGATCTCACCAATTGCAACTATTTTTTCCAATCTGCTTTGCTCTCTTAACCATTCCATATCCCGCTCAGTCAGATTTGTTACCTCTTCCGGATGAACGCCGATTGCTCCATACAAAAATGGATACTCCTCTGTCAAAGAAATCGTAGTCTTTGAAGAGTTCATGCTGGCTCCGACATTTACGATTGCCTCTATTATATTGCTTTTTTGCATGGAAGATAACAAAGCATCCCTGTCTCCATCAAATGCTTTATCATCATAATGTGCATGTGTATCAAAAATTCTCATCACTTACTACCTTATCATTACCCTTCGCTTGATAATATTCTCTTTTTTCGTGAATACTTTTTGTATTATACTTTCTGGAAAAACGAGTTACAAGGCTTTTATCTAAATAATTCCAAAAGAAAACAAAAAAATACTTGCAAACCGTTACATAATATATTATAATTACCCTTGCATTGTTAATAAAGACGCGCTTTTAGCTCAGTTGGTAGAGCACCTGACTCTTAATCAGGGTGTCCAGGGTTCGAGTCCCTGAAGGTGTACCACCTCCCTGTGAGGTGCAGTACTCACAGGGAGAGATAAGATTGTAACGGTCGAGGCCGTCTACATAC
>JAEWWQ010000067.1 GCA_023458855.1 Bacillota bacterium | reverse complement strand
CTGAAATAACCCCGGTATTCGCAACATGGGTACCTCCACATAGCTCTGTCGAAAAATCACCCATTCTGACAACACGTACAGATTCTCCGTATTTTTCACCAAACAATGCCATGGCCCCTGTTTTCTTAGCCTCTTCAACGCTCATTACTTCTGTTTTCACTGGAAGTGACTCTCCGATTTTCTCATTTACAATACTTTCGACCTGTGCTATTTCTTCTGCAGTCATAGCTGAAAAATGACTGAAGTCAAAGCGTAATCTGTCGCCGTCAACATAAGAACCTGCCTGCTCTACATGAGTACCAAGTACTATTCTCAAGGCTTTCTGCAAAAGATGTGTTGCACTATGGTTCTTACAGGTATCCGTACGCAATGTTTCATCCACCTTCAGCGAAGCCATATCACCTACTTTTAACATCCCCTTTGTTACTTTACCTATATGTCCTACTTTACCCCCTAATAACTTAACGGTATCTGCCACAACAAATTCACCCTCTGCCGTAGTGATCGTACCGTGGTCTGCGCACTGCCCTCCCATGGTTGCATAGAAAGGTGTCTCTTCTACAATGATCGTTCCTGCATCGCCCTCTGTCAGAGCATCTGTCAATTCTGTCTCGGTGGTTAAAACCGTGATCTTTGAATCATGTAACAGTGTGTCATAACCAACAAATGTTGATGTAATGCCTGGATCGATTGATTCATAAACAGTTACATCGGCACCCATATAATTTGTCACTTTACGAGCATTTCTGGCTTTTACCTTTTGTTCTTCCATCGAAGTCCGAAATCCTTCTTCATCAACCGAAAATCCTTTTTCTTCTAAGATTTCTCTTGTTAGATCAATTGGAAATCCATACGTATCATACAATTTGAAAGCATCTGCGCCTGCAAGTTCTTTTCCGCCTGCCTGTATCATCGATTCTTCCATCTCTGCCAGAATACTGAGTCCCTGGTCAATCGTCTTATTGAATTTATCCTCTTCCTGTGTCAATACATTCAGAATAAAATCCTTCTTCTCCTCCAGTTCAGGATAACCATCTTTGGATCCTTCGATCACTGTCGTGCTTAATTTAGCTAAGAACATGTCCTTCACACCAAGCAGTCTGCCATGGCGGGCTGCCCGTCTTATGATTCTCCTCAGCACATAACCGCGTCCTTCATTTGTTGGCATAATACCATCCGAAATCATAAATGTGGCAGAACGGATATGATCTGTGATCAATCTGATCGATACATCCGTATCTTCATTTTCTTTATAAGATACCCCCGCAATTTCACATACTCTGTTGCGAAGTGCGCGTACCGTATCCACATCAAAAATAGAATCTACATCCTGAACAACAGCAGCAAGTCTCTCAAGCCCCATTCCTGTATCAATATTCTTCTGCTCTAATTCTGTGTAATTTCCCTTACCGTCATTATCAAACTGTGTAAATACATTATTCCACACTTCCATATACCGGTCACAATCGCAGCCCACCGTACAGCCTGGTTTCCCGCAGCCGTATTTTTCACCTCTATCATAATATACTTCTGAGCAGGGACCGCAAGGACCTGAACCATGTTCCCAGAAGTTATCTTCTTTTCCAAAACGGAAAATTCTATCTGCCGGAATCCCTATCTCTTTATTCCATATTTCAAAAGCTTCATCGTCATTCTCATAAACAGAAGGATATAATCTGTCTGCATCTAATCCTACCACTTCTGTTAAAAATTCCCATGTCCATGCAATTGCTTCATGTTTAAAATAATCGCCGAAGGAAAAGTTACCGAGCATTTCAAAAAAAGTGCCATGGCGTGCTGTCTTACCGACATTTTCAATATCACCTGTACGGATACATTTCTGACATGTCGTCACTCTCTTTCTGGGCGGAATCTCCTGGCCTGTAAAATATGGCTTTAATGGTGCCATACCAGAATTGATTAACAGTAAACTGTTATCATTATGCGGCACAAGAGAGAAACTCTTCATTGCCAAATGTCCTTTACTTTCAAAAAATTCCAAAAACATCTTACGTAATTCATTCACACCGTATGCTTTCACGTTACTTCCTCCAACTTCATATATAAATTCCTATCATTCGTTTTATCTTCTTTATGACGCAAAAACTGCATTTCATATTATAGAATGAAATGCAGTCTGTGTCAAACATTTACTATTCAGCCTGAACTGTTACCTTATTTGGGCTAAGTTTACTTTTCATAAAGAAAATAACCGCAAGCCATATAAATACAAATGTAATACCATGTGCTCTGGTAAATGACTCACCATATAGAAGTACACCTATCAGCAACTGCATCGTAGGATTCACATATTGCAGAATGCCTACCATGGAATATGGTATTTTCCGAACACCGTAACCAAATAATAATAATGGGACACTTGTGATAATTCCTGCCAGAGGCAGTAAGATAAACTGCCAGCCATGCAAATATCCAATCGCACCCGTCCCCTGCATCTCTGATATGACAACAAATAAGAGTGCAAAAGGTAATACTGTTGCTGTCTCAATTGCAAGTGAAACTTCAGCATCAACATTCGCGATCTTTTTAATGGCTCCGTAAACAGCAAACGAACCACCAATAATTAATGCAAGATACGGTATTTCACCACATACTATTACCATGATCGCAACGCCTGTTGCCGCCAGCGTAATAGAAAACCATTCCAGCTTATGCAATTTTTCATGAAAGCAGATTGTACTTAGTATTATCACCAGCAGGGGATTTATATAATACCCAAGACTGCTTTGTACGATATGCCCCGTGTGGACTGCTATAATATAGGAACCCCAATTAATACATACTACTACGCCAGCCAGCATGGTAAGTAATAACGGCTTGTGATTCTTATCACAGACAACCTTTTTCACATCCTTTAATTTTCCCGTTGCCCCCAAGATCAGCAGGCAGAATACAAATGACCATACAATTCGGCTTGCAAGAATATAATAGCTGTTTACAGCTCCAAGCAATTTCCAATAAATCGTTAAGACACCCCAGGCAAGATAACATGCTGCTACCGTAAACATCCCTTTTCTCATAAATTGATTCCTTTCATACCGGCCTCTGCGCGTTCTGTAATTTATTCTGTCAAAGCAGCTGCTCCAATAATCCCTGCATCATTACCTAGTGTAGCAGTTACAACTTCCGGTATTATTCCCCGTTCACCTGCAAAACAATACTTTCTAATATATGCATTTAACGGTTCTGTCAGATTAGTACCCTGATTACAGACACCACCACTTAATAATACCTTGTCCGGTCTGAAAATATTTACAAAATCTACAATTCCATCTCCCAGATAAGAAATATAGCCGGCAACAACTTCCTGAGCTGCTTCATCTCCATCCGCTGCCGCATCAAATACCGTTTTTCCGTTAATCTTTGTAATGTCATGTCCACAATATTCATATATCTTAGAATCTTTATGCTCCATAGCGGCCTGTTTCGTTTGTCTGATCAGTGCAGTTGCAGAAGCGTATGCTTCTAAACATCCCTTTCTGCCGCAGGTACATTGTTCTCCGTCACGTACCAGCATGGTGTGTCCCAGTTCAGCGCCACCTGCATGTCCGCCTTCAAATATCTTTCCATTCACCACAACACCGCCGCCCACTCCGGTACCGAGTGTCAATAATACAACATTATCATAATCCCTGGCAGCACCAGCTTTTACCTCGCCAAGTGCCGCACAATTAGCATCATTGGAAACTGCAATTTTATAATTAAAATACTTGCGAAGTTCCTCTGCCAGAGGCACATTTTCCCAGTCAAAATTGTTGGAATAGACCACTACTCCTGTTTTGGCATCAACTGTCCCCGGACTTCCTATGCCAATTCCTTCTACATCATCCAGCTTCAAATGAGACTCTTGAAGCAGACTCTGTACAAGCTCTGCCATGTCTTTAATAATATCCTGATATGGCCGCTGCACGTTTGTCGGAACCGATCCCTGTGCGATAATCTCCTGCTGTTTATTTACAATACCGGCCTTTATATTCGTGCCGCCTAAATCAATCCCCACTCTGTAAATATTTTTGCTCTCCTTCATAAATAGCTTTTCCTATTTTATAATATTACTTTCTGAACAAATTCTGCTGCATGCTGTAAATCATTCTTATCCGGATGTGTAAGTGCAGCATCAAAATTCTGTATCATCTTGCGTATCATGTCATCTTTCCCTTGCCCCAGCATTCCTTCATACCTGTTGCGGACATTCATGGGCATTTTTCCCTGACACAGAAACGCACCAAGGCATTCACTGTCATCCGCTATCCATGCCTCCACATCATCTGTCAGTCTTTTATAATAATTCAGATCGGCACCCATTCCACACGTTCCAAATAATGCTATTTTTTTCCCATGCAGCTCTGAAATAAAATCCAGCAATTCCATACTACATGTACCTTTATGAATCC
>JAEWWQ010000066.1 GCA_023458855.1 Bacillota bacterium | reverse complement strand
CGGTAGAAAAGATCAACAGCAGCCTGACTTCCTTTGTATCAAGTATAGGTACTGTTGTAGAAGGAATCGATGTACAATATGACGTACTTGAAAAAGAAAATGCAAAGCTAAAAACGGCAGTTGAAGTTTCCAGTCAGTCAAATGAAAATCTCAGCCATGTTTCGGGTCTGATGATAAAGAGCTCGCAGGAATTGAAAAAGGAAGCAGAACAGATTACATCTCTTTTTGCAAATATTCAGAACCTTGCAGCAATTGCAGAAGAAAATTCAGCAGCAACCCAGGAAGCAAATTCCAATGTTGCAGTCTATGTAGAGCACATTAATGAACTGACAGAGCAGATTACGGTATTTGAATCGATGATAAAGAATTTCCAGGTTGATTTAGCGAAGTATAAGATTTAAGTTTTTTCTTACATAGAGAGACTTTTAAAGAGGTAATATTGGAAGAGGGGTGAGGTTCCGGAGGAATCTGCCCCATTTTTTTACGCGTTTAGGATTAAGCCTGCTCATCTTCTCTTAGGCGGTAACCGACACCAACTTCCGTAAAAATGTATTGGGGTTCAGCTGGATTGATTTCTATTTTCCTTCTGATATTTGCCATATTTACGCGAAGTATTTTATTATTGTTAGTATCCGAAAAAGGTCCCCAGATGTGTGTCATAAGTGCTGTGTGAGTAACTACTTTTCCGGAATTGATTGCCAGAAAAGATACGATTTTGTATTCCACGGGTGTAAGGTGCACATCTTTGTTGTTGAAAAGTACAATTCGCCGGATAAAATCAATAAATAAATTACCCGATATATAGGGGCGTGAATAAAGAAGAGAATCATTATTCAGTTTATTGCTGTGCCTGAGAGAGGTACGGATGCGGGCAAGAAGTTCCTCTGTTCCGAACGGTTTGGTAATATAGTCATCCGCCCCCATATCCAGCGCCTCTACCTTTTCATGTTCATAGGATCTTGCGGACACAACGATAATTGGATTACTGGACCATTTTCTGACTTTTGCAATAATATCAAGTCCATCAATATCGGGAAGACCAAGATCTAAAAGGATCACATCCGGGCACTGGGAGCTTATAAGTGAGATGCCATCGCTTCCCGAAAAAGCCTGTATTGTTTTATAATCATGTGTATTTAACACATGAGACATAAAGTTTGAAATGTTTTTTTCATCTTCAATTATTAGAATTTTAAATTTCGTACTCAACTTTGTTCTCCCTGGGTAATGTAAAAATAAATTCAGCACCATCAATATGGTTACAAGCTTTGATGGTACCATTATGTGCTTCAATGATAGTCTTGCAGATAGACAGTCCGATTCCCATACCGCGGTGTGCATCAGGAACATCAGAATTGCGGGTACTTGTGCCATCAAATATAGTTTCAATGATTTCCGGGTCGATACCCTTTCCATAGTCCCTGATATGAAAAGAAACAGTATCAGGGTTATCTTCTGTGATAGTAAGGTTGATTTCGCGTTTGCTTGCAGAATGCACGAAGGCGTTGTCCAGTAAATTGATAATGACCTGCTCAATCAACAGGGGGTCCAGCGGAAGAATAATATAGTTTTCCGGTATGGTCGCCTTGACGACGGCATCAGGCTGGCGTTTTTTAAAACGTAATATGGATTCAGAAACAACTTCCTCAATGACTTCTGGGGATTTGTTCACTTTTGCAGTACCTGTTTCCTTGATGCGGGTAACCGATAATAGATTTTCTACCATATTTAATAACCAGTTCGCATCATCATTTATTTGATGTACCAAATTGTCTTTTTCTTCGCTGCAATTTTTCCCGACTGTTTCAAAGTAGGCATTGGATTCCCCAATAATACTGGTGAGAGGGGTACGCAGATCATGTGAAATAGCGCGCAGCAGATTTGCACGCATTTTTTCTTTTTCTGCTTTATTTATAATATCTTCCTTTTCTGCGATAGATTCAATCTCAATTTTAAAGTGGCTGGTAGTTGCGCTTGTTGTTAACGTAATAGTCAGCATGATGAGAAAGGTAATTGGGTATCCGGTAATGGTAAAGTTAAGCGTAAAAAAAGGATAGGTAAAGAAAAAATTAACACAGATAACACTAAATAGGGAAAAGACGATTCCATACCAATAACCATTTGTATATCTTGCGGTAAGTATCAGGGCAAGAATATAAATCAGAGCTGTATTAATTGAATTGCCCTTTCCCAGATGAAAAAGCATAAATGCTAATATTGTGGAAATAATCATAAGAAAAAATGTAAACGTAATGCTCGAATATTTATAGTACATAAATTTTCTGCTCATTAAAAATGATTACCTCCTGATAGTAGTGAATATTCACAAATACTATTGTACTTGAATAAAATAAAATAGCAAGGATTAATATGATATAGCTTCAAAAATGTAAGAACAGGGTAAAGAAATCGCTAAGAATTGTTTTGGGATATTGAAATTATAATAAAAACGAATTAATCTGTTAAAGGTTTATGAAGCTAAGGAGGAAATATAGATGGATGCATACAAATTTCTATTTGATTTGGCATTAATTTTACTAACTACGAAATTACTTGGACTTTTAACAAAAAAGTTCTATATGCCGCAGGTGGTAGGAGCGTTGCTGGCGGGATTATTATTAGGGCCTGCATGCCTTAATTTAATTACTCAGACAGATTTTATAAAGAATAGTGCCGAAGTAGGTGTCATTATTTTAATGTTCTGTGCAGGACTGGAAACAGATGTGCAGGAGCTGAAACGCAGTGGAAAGGCATCTTTTATCATTGCGTTGTTAGGTGTTATTGTACCATTGATTGGTGGATATCTGGTAGGTGTCTATTTTATACAGCCGGGCAGACTGGAATCAGATGCCATGAGTTCTGCAACACTGCAGAGTATATTCATCGGTGTTATTTTGACTGCTACATCTGTTAGTATTTCGGTAGAGACTTTGAAGGAACTTGGAAAGTTAAAGACGAGATCGGGAAGCGCGATCCTTGGGGCAGCAATTATTGATGATATCATTGGCATTGTTGCACTGACGATTATAACAAGTATGGCAGACAGTTCTGTAAATATAGGAATCGTTTTACTTAAGATAGTTGCATTTTTTGTCTTTGCTGCAGTTGCAGGATTTATATTCTTTAAATTCTACAATGCCTGGTATGAAAAATCAGGAAAAGGAATGCACCGACATGCAATTGTTGTGTTTGCTTTCTGTCTGATTATGTCATATGTGGCTGAAGAATATTTTGGTGTGGCAGATATTACAGGTGCATTTATTGCAGGTCTTATTATATCAATGACACAGAAGACAAAGTTTCTTGCATCAAAATTTGATGTTCTCTCCTATTTATATCTGAGCCCTATTTTCTTTGCCAGTATAGGTCTGGAAGTTGATTTGCCAAATATGAATGGAACGGTAATCGCATTTGCAGTGGTCCTGGTAGTAGTAGCAGTGCTTACTAAAATAGTTGGTTGTGGACTTGGTGCAAAGATATGCCATTATAAAAATTATCAGGCGATCCGAATCGGAGTTGGTATGATTTCAAGAGGTGAAGTGGCTCTGATTGTTGCAAGTAAGGGAGAAAGCCTTGGTCTGCTTAGCTCCAGTTG
>JAEWWQ010000065.1 GCA_023458855.1 Bacillota bacterium | reverse complement strand
TTAAAGACCACCGCCGCCATTTTCCCTTTATGAATTGTTCCATCTGCATTCAATATCCCGGTTCCAAGCAATGCAACTAATTTCTGATAACATATCTGTCCCGGTTCCTCTAGTTTATGAGCTGTTTCATCCGCTAAGATAATCCTGCAATTATAATGTTGTCTTATATATGATAATATTTCAGATTTACCAGAACCCACACCGCCTGTAATACCTATTGTGCGCATCTCATCGTCTTCCTCATTTCGCCGTCTTATTACCACTACTTTGCTTCATACCAGTTATCTCCCATATGAAGGTCAATCTCCAATGTTACTGCAAGTTCTGCTGCTTCCTTCATTTGTCTGGAAAGAATCGCCCTGACTTGCTCAATTTCTTCCCGGCTTGTCTCAATCAATAACTCATCATGTACCTGTAATATGAGTTTTGACTTCAGCCCTGCTTTCTTCAGCTCCTGCCATACCCGCAGCATGGCAATCTTAATGATATCTGCTGCCGTTCCCTGAATCGGAGAATTCATTGCCACGCGTTCTCCAAATGAACGTTGCATGAAATTACTGGATCTTAATTCCGGAATCGGTCTTCTTCTGCCAAACATAGTTGTAACATAACCGTCCTCTTTTGCCTGTTCTACCAGATTATCTAAAAATTTTTTTACATCCGGATACGTTGCAAAGTATTGTTCAATATAACCTGCTGCTTCCTTTCTTGTGATACTAAGATCCTGACTTAATCCGAAAGAACTGATTCCATATACAATTCCAAAATTAACTGCTTTTGCATTTCTTCTCTGTAAATCAGTTACCTCCTCAAAAGGAATATGAAATACCTGTGATGCTGTTATTCGATGAATATCCTGATCCGTCTTATATGCTTCAATTAACTGTTTGTCTCCTGACATGTGGGCCAGAATCCTGAGTTCTATCTGTGAATAATCAGCATCCATGAATACATAATCTTCCCTTGGTACAAATACCTTACGAATCAGTCTGCCGAGTTCCATTCGCATTGGAATATTCTGAAGGTTTGGTTCTGTAGAACTGATTCTTCCAGTTGCCGTTATCGTTTGATTAAATGTACTGTGGATTCGATTATCTTCTGTAATGCAATTGGCTAATCCGTCTGCATAGGTTGACTTTAACTTAGTCAGTCCCCTGTACTCTAATATATCCGCTACAATCGGATATTCATCTCCCAGTTTCTCCAAGATATCAGCTGCTGTAGAATATCCTGTCTTTGTCTTCTTTCCGCCCGGTATTGCAAGCGTCTCAAATAATACTTCTCCCAGCTGCTTTGGCGAATTGATATTGAATTCTATGCCCGCTGCATCATGAATCGCTTTTTCCAGTTCCTGGATACGTCCTACTAAAGCTTCCCCATAATTTTTCAATTCATCTCGTCTGATACCGATACCTTCCTGTTCCATATCATAAAGTACAATTGTCAACGGCATCTCCAATTCATAAAAGAGCCTTTCCATACCGGCTTCCTTCAAAGCCTCTGCCAATACCTCTGTTGATCTCCATATGGTGTATGCATAAAAGCATGCATATGCAAGCAATTCTTTTGATTTTTGACTCTCCGACATTACAAAAGTCAGTTTTTCCAGTGCCTGCTCTCTTGCGGGTATCATAAGATCCAGGTATTCTTTTGCTATATCTTCAATGGCATAGCCATTTTTTAATGGATTCAGCAGATATGCAGCCAATTGCACATCAAATAGCCCTTCCGCACTATCAATCTTAAGGTATCCATAATCATGCTTAAGATTGAATCCTGAAAGGATAGTTCTATCTGTCACATCTGCTTTCTTCTGTGTGCCGGCTGCCAATTGCCCTACTTTATCAATCAAGTACTGTTTTGTCACAAATCCCTGTGCCTTCAGCAAGTAACTGTTTTCTTCTCCATATGCAACTGCAATTCCCACAAAATCTTTATTTTCTTTACTGTCTTCAATGATAACATAAGATTTTACGATAGCATTTTGAGCCTGTTGAAATATCAATTCAACTTCCTCTAATTCTGTCACTTCTTTAAAATAAGCAGTTTGTGCATTCGAAGTTGTATTTTCACCATTGAATCTTTTTAATAAATTTTTAAATTCCAGTTTCTGAAACCACTCATAGGCTTCTTTGGTATATGGATTCTCTAACTTCGCTGAATCAAATGTATATTTGATATCTGCATTGATCTCTATCGTAGCAAGTATCTTACTAAGCTCTGCCAATTCCCGATTCTCCATCAGAGAGGCTTTAATACTTTTCTTGGTAATCTCGTCAATATGTGCATAAATACCCTCTATAGAGCCATATGTCTTCATTAATTCAGTTGCTGTCTTTTCTCCGATTTTAGGAACTCCCGGAATATTATCTGCGGTATCTCCCATCAATGCTTTCAGTTCAATAAACTGTAATGGTGTCAGCTGATATTTTGCAAACACATCCGCTGCATAATAATCTTCAACTTCCGTTTTGTTTCCCTTTGTCTTGGGAATCCGAATCTTGATATGATCTGATGCAATTTGCAGCAAATCTCTGTCTCCGGATACTAAAGATACCTCAATTCCTTCCTTCTCCGCACGCTTTGCCATCGTCCCTAAGATATCATCCGCTTCCAGACCCGCCTTCTCCATAATCGTAATTCCCATTGCCTTTAATACTTCCTTCATAACAGGAATCTGTTCCCTTAATTCCTGCGGCATCGGCTTTCTGGTTCCTTTGTACGCTTCATATAACTGATGACGAAAAGTAGGTTCCTTCACATCAAAAGCAACCATCAGGTATTCCGCTTGTTCTTCCTCCAGAATCTTAAATAAAATATTCAAAAAACCATACACAGCATTCGTGTGAATTCCTTCTGCATTTGTCAGATCCGGTATTGCATAAAATGCTCTGTTCAAGATACTATTCCCATCTATTAAGACTAATTTCTTATTTATCATAAATCCCCTAACTCCTTCCATGCAGCTGCTATCATGCCAGAAAATTGAACAACGCTATTAATAAGCCGAGTCCCCCTGTTATCTTAAGAACCATGCAAATAATATGTAAGTGTCTCTTCCTCTTCAGATAGTGCATCGACTGCGCCAGCTTTTCCCTCAATTCTTTTTCAACATCCAAAGTACTGCCATCCTCAAGACGGTGCATACCCTCTGTAATCAGATACTGAATCGTCAGCTCTTCTTTACAGATATCACAGGAAACTAGATGTTTAGTAAATTCCTTTAGTCCTTTTTCACTTAATTCATTATGAAAATAAAGCGGAATCATCTGTTCAAAATCTTTACAGTTCATATTGAACTCCTTCGTATTTAACACACTCCGTCTGAAAACTTTACTCCATTTATTCTAGCATAGGATACGTCATCTGACAAATAGCAAAAAATATAAATAATGCTGCCAATCTATAAATTGACAGCATTATTTATATTAATTGTATTACATTATTTTTTATAAATTCTGCGAAGTACAGAAAATGCATTTTGTCGTATTATACAGGTATATTGCTCATTGAAAAAGGCGAAGCGGGTTGCACCTCCAGATTCAGGATCCGAGAATTCCAAAGACATTCGACATACATACAAATACTTTTCCATCTTGCACCTGGCTCTTTCTATTACCATATAAAACACATTATTTTTTTCATCTTTATACACGCTTCCTCGTGCAAAAAAGTGTTCTGGAACCTGTCCGCAGAAAGACACTACGTCCTGGAGATTCCTAAACTTATAAATATACAAATCCGGAATTTCAGCTTCCTTTAACTGCTTTTTAATCCTTGCATTTTTCTTTTTTGGAATATCTGTTATTTCGACACTATTACTTTTTTTCTCTTTTCCAGTCGGCTCACTCAACGTATCAAAAAATGAGCCTGCCTGCTCTTCTCCCAAACTCATTGCAATTTCTTTGGAAAGCTCCTCTGCTGTTATTTCCCTGCTGGAAAATGTAATTGCCAGTCCCATCTTCGGCAATGGCTGCAGCTGCAGCTGCATCATTCCATTCGAATGTTCATATCCAACTTCATCACCTGCTTTATCAATCAGTAATTCCACAAAGTCTTTTACCTTCTT
>JAEWWQ010000064.1 GCA_023458855.1 Bacillota bacterium | reverse complement strand
TTACTTTTTATGCTACAATATTTTTATAAGAGAAAATCACATACCAGACAGTCAATGACAGAGAGAAAAGGAGAATTTATGTTTCAGATACTTCTCGTAGAAGATAATAGAAATACGAATAAACTTATGAGCACCATCCTGCAGTCAGCTGGTTATAATGTAACATCCGCCTTCGATGGCTTGGAAGCTTTGAAAGAAATGGAATATACACAGTTTGATCTGATGATTGCGGATGTTATGATGCCAAAAATGAATGGTCTCGAACTAACAAAACTGTTACGAGATACGAACCACAACCTGCCTGTATTAATGATTACTGCAAAGGATATGCAGGAAGATAAGCACAAGGGATTTTTAGTGGGAACAGATGATTATATGACCAAACCGGTTGATACGGAAGAAATGCTTTTTCGTATCAAAGCATTATTAAGGCGTTCTCAGATTGTAACTGAAAAACGTATCGTGATTGGTGATGTGACACTGAACTATGATTCACTTACCGTCAGCCGGGCTAATGAGAAGCAGGTTCTTCCACCTAAGGAATTCTATCTTCTTTATAAATTATTGGCGTATCCGGAACAAATTTTTACCCGGATACAATTATTAGATGAGATATGGGGCTTTGAAAATGAAAGTGCAAGCAATACTGTAAATGTACATATCAACCGACTGCGCAACCGCTTTGAAAATTATCCTGAATTTGAAATTATGGCAGTACGCGGGCTGGGTTATAAGGCGGTGAAAAAAATATGAAAAAAAGAAAATCCAGCGAACTCCGTTCCCCTGCTTCCACGATAAGCCTGTTATTTTTATTTTCCATTAATATTTTTATGATTATTGCAGGGATACTGGCTATAACAGGGGGTATTTGTATCTTCTTAATGCATAACAATAAACTCGCTGATAATTTTTATACGATGCCAAATCTTAGCTGGTTAGTCTTCGTATACATCACCAGCATCATCATTGGTATTTCCATTATCGTGATGTTACGGAATTTATTCATACTGCCAATCCAACATTCTATTGAAGCTATGAAACAGCTTGCTGAGGGAGATTTTAATATCCGTATACAATTGAATATGAAAAAACCAACTCTTGAAATGGTAAAATTTGTGAACTGTTTTAATAAAACTGCTGCAAAGCTGGGCTCCATGGAAATGCTCCATAAAGATTTTATGAATAATTTCTCCCATGAATTTAAGACTCCGATTGTATCCATTAGCGGTTTTGCAAAATTATTGCGGGATGGCACACTTTCTGAAAAAGAAAAAGCAGAATATTTAGACATTATTATTGCCGAATCCGACAGACTTTCCACACTTTCTCAAAGTGTCCTGGAGCTTTCTAAAATCGAATCACAAATGGCGATTACTAAAAAAGAAGTCTTCAACATCAGTGAGCAGATCCGGCAATCTATTGTTCTGGTCGATCACAAATGGTTAAAAAAGGAAATTCATCTTGAGATGCAGCTGGAAGAAGGGAATTTCTATGGAAATGCTGCCCTGATAAAGCATATCTGGGTAAATTTATTAGATAATGCCTATAAATTTGCACCCGCACATTCTGCTATTTCCATTCAGATTTTTAATACAGAGGAGACTTATATCTTCCAGCTTACCGACGAAGGCCCCGGTATGAGCGAACATACTCAAGAACATATTTTTGAGCACTTTTTTCAGGAAGATACTTCTCATAACACCCAGGGAAACGGTCTGGGTATGACGATGGTGCAAAAGGTAGTCCTGTTGCACAACGGCACTATTAACATTAAGAGTGCTCTTGGAAACGGGACTACCATGACAGTTACTTTACCGCATTTGAAGAAATAATAATAAAAATATCGTCAACAAGCTGCAGAAAAAAGAAGCGTAATAGACCAATTTATTTATAAATTATACTTCCATGATGATTGGCAGGATCACTGGGTTTCTCTTCATTTCTTTCCAGATAAAATCACTGACCCCCTCTTTTACTGCAGCTTTTATTTTCCCCCATTCCTTAGTGTTCTTACATTTTTCCAGACTCTTTCCTGCAACTTGTTCAATTCTTATCATTAAATCATCAGATTCCCTGACATAAACAAAACCTCTGGACACAACATCCGGTCCGGCTACTACCTGATTACTGCCCTTTTCTATTCCTATCAGAATTATTACCAACCCATTTTCAGATAAGCTTTGCCTGTCCTTAATAACGATATTACCAACGTCACCTACACCAATTCCGTCAACAAATACTTCTCTCGCCTTTACTTGTCCCACTATACCTCCTTTTTCTTCTGAGAGTTCCAAAACATTGCCTGACTGCAATACAAATATATGACTTTATCTCCGGGCTTAATTGTAATCGTTTTGTGGGTCGAATCCGCCATACGGGAAAGCCCTGCCATATTTTCACCCTGGCTTCCAGTCGTTATGATGACCAGCTTTTCATCCGGATAATTCTTCATTTCTTCTACTTCAATGATAGTATTTTCAGGAATATGGATGTAACCCAGCTCTGATGCCACTTTAATGACATTCACCATACTTCTCCCCTGAATGACAACTTTTCTTTTAAATTTATATGCCGTACTGATAATCTGATTCACCCTGTCTACATTTGAAGCAAATGTTGCAATGATCATTCTGCTTTTTGTATGGTCCGTGAAAAGCATATCAAACGTTTTTGCAACCATCTTTAGACGCCCACTGCAGTAAGATCATAATACAGGATACCCCTAACGGTGGGGCTATTTTCTCTTTTTCGCCTCCGGCTGTCAACTAAGTGTACTTGACTTTTGTACATTCATTTTTTTACCGCATTCATTGCTTTTTCCTTATCTTTTTTATCTACAAAGATTTCATATTCATAACTAAGATTACTCGGCTGCCCAGCACTTCCTATATTGCCGCGCACAGTTCCTCTGCCTGTCCATTGTCCCATTTGATTCTTTACATTATATTAAACGAAGGCTTATCATCATTACTTCCGTCGGACACCGAACCATCTTCATTTAAAGAGTATAAGGCTTCCGATACATATCCTTTATATAATAATGTTCTTGCAATTCCTATTGTACCTGTAACATCTAACTTGTCTGCATCAAACAATATTTTAGATTCTATGCTTTCGGGAATATGGTCAGTCCTGAAACGATGTGCTATGATACACTCTTTTACTTTCTGTGCATCGGAATGCTCCCATTGATGTTCTATCAGATATTTGTATGCTTTATCACCACCAACTGCTGCATGACATACTTTTGGATTTTCAAATTGTTCTTTTCGTCCGATATCATGCAATAGACAGGCCGCAATCAATACATCGTAGTTTACATTATCTTCATATTTTACAATATCCATTGCCGTATATAATACCCTGTATACATG
>JAEWWQ010000063.1 GCA_023458855.1 Bacillota bacterium | reverse complement strand
TAATATTAAAAAACTGTTTTACCGGGCTGGCACCGTCAATCTCGGCCGCTTCATAATAATCCTTAGGAATCTCTTGCAGACCAGCCAGAAAAAGAACCATATTGTAACCGATTACTGACCAGATTCCGACAGCAGCGATTGATATATAGGTAATATCAGGGTTCGATATCCAGTTTATGGATCTGACACCAATTGTATTTAATATATGATTCAAAAGACCAAATTCGGAATTATATAACCATCTCCATACCATGGCTACTGCTGCGGGTGCTGCCACCATCGGCAGAAAATAGATGGTTCTATACACAGTACGGCCCTTCATCTTCCGATTTAACAGTACTGCAAGTACAATTGCGATTGCGATAGACACCGGAACTTCTACGATCGCATATTTGAATGTATTGATAAGTGCCTGCCACACATCCCGATCAGCAAACATTCTTTTATAATTATCCAATCCTACAAAAATATTTCCTTTACCAAATGCACCTGTCTTAAAAAAACTTTGGTAAATGGTCTGAAATATAGGAATTATATTCAATATCATTAAGCCTGTCATGGTTGGCAGAATAAATAACCAGCCCCATAGGAACTCATTTCTTTTCTGATTGGTTCCTCTATATTTAATTTGTTCAGACATATTATCCATCTCCTTCTCATTGCAATCATATATTTACAACGCAAAGTCTTTTAAAGGGCAGGCTTTTTCATCCAGTGTAAGCCTGCCCTTCTCTACATAACTAACTGCTCTTTATTCTTCTGCAAGATCGCTATTCATTTCTGCGGCAATCTCTTTGCATACTGATTCCGTATCTTTTGTTCCTGACCATGCATCAATTAATTTTTCAGAAATCATTTCCTCCCATACTGTAGTATGTTTCGAATAAGGTCTGATGACCATATCTTCTGTCATATCCAGATATGCCTGAAGATTAAAGTCCGGATATGCATTAATCCAGTTTTTCTCGCTACCCTCATATGCCGAGATGACAATACCAAGATCCGATTGTTTTTGCTGTGCCTCTTTTGATCCCAAATATTCAATTAGTGCCCATGCTTCATCCGGTTTATCTGTATTAGCAGAAGCTGCCCAGCCGAGACCATTGTAGATAGAAACTCTTCTTCCTGTTGTCGCATCTTTTGGTAATACTGCTACATCGCAGTTTGCTTTTACATAATCATTGTTACAAAGATCTGCAAGCATCCAGGATCCCTGTGTTACCATAGCAACTTTACCTGCTTCAAATAATGCCTGGTTATCATTTTCAGAGATAACTTCATAGCTAGGTGTCAGTCCATCCTGTACAAGACTTGTAAAGAATTCGACAGCCTTGATTGTATTTGGATTATCCATTCCCGAAGCAGTTTTGTCATCATTTATGATTTCTCCGCCCAAATCATATACTAAATTGTACCAGCCTTCCTGATTGGTACCTGGTTTTAGTGTATAGCCGAATTGACTGCCATCATCTTTTGTCAGTTTCTCACATGCTGCTCTGAAATCATCCCATGTCCATGTATCATCTGGGTAAGATACCCCAGCTTCATCAAACATTGTCTTATTATACCAGAGAGCAATGGTGTCGAAATCCTTCGGTACTGCATATTGTTTTCCGTCCCAATTGTAGATTCCAACAATATCTTCCGGGAATTTATCCATTTCCACTTTATCACTTCCGGCAATTCTGTCTGTCAAATCAAGCAGCATCTCATATTCTGAATATTTTGAAATTTCATTTGAGTGCATCCAGAATACATCCGGTAATGATCCGCCCGTTGCACCTGCTTCTAACATAGTCCAGTACTGATCCCACGGTGTAACCTGAATCTGTGCTTTAATTCCTGTTTCCGCTGTAAAATCTGCAAGTATTTTTGTCAGACCTGGTTCCTGATTCGTATCCCATATTGCGACTGTCAGTGTATCAGGCGATACTTCTGCTACCTCTGTAGTAGCACTTTCTGTTGTTGCGCTTTCTGTTGTTGCCGTATCCTTGCTAACCTCTGCAGTTGATCCAGAATTTCCGCATCCCGCTAAAGAGAATGCCATTACCGATGCAAGTATGATTGCCAGAGCTTTCTTTAATTTCATTGTGTTTCCTCCCTTTTTAATAACTTCTTACTGTTACCTCTTGTAGATACCTACTTTTCAGCTAATATGCATATAAAATTTTAACTTGATTCTATTTTACTATACAAACTGCATACAAACTATAGCTTTATGTTTTATTTATATAGATTTTTGTGGTATTTTTAGTTAAAATAACGACATTACTCCATGTTTTATGGCATAATGTCGTCACTTTTACTTTTCCATATTCTTCTATTTTCCCCCGTTTATTTCTATAAGCGAAAAATTATACGCAATATAGTCTCCCTTCTCTTTTGGAATAGGAATCCCTGCATACATAAAGGCTGCGCCTGTTGCCGTGATAGCAAGCTCTTTGATTCTATACTTTTTATTCTTATCCAGTCCTTTCAGCTTCACTGTTAAGAAGGCTGCATTTGCCATTGCATGTAAGATAACAACACTTACCAGCGATGTATCCTTTTCTTCACTTACGAATTGCCATGCTGCATAATCATGATTTTCTTCCGGATTGGTAAGTCTGTAATAATCGCCATATTGGATGGTATCATAGTGCTCTCTAAACTCTTTGATCTGTTCCTTTACAAGCTCTTTCTCGGCTTCTGTCATATGCGTAATATCCAGCTCATACCCGAAAGTGCCTGCCATGGCTACCACACCTCGTGTATGAAGCGGTGTATTTCTACCAGTCTGCTGATTTGGTGCTACTGATACATGAGAGCCAACTGCACTGATTGGATATCCAAAGCTGGTTCCATACTGAATGCGGATTCTCTCTATCGCATCCGTATCATCACTGCACCAGGTTTGCGGCATATAATATAACCAGCCGGCATCAAATCTTCCGCCGCCGCCCGAACATCCTTCGAATAGTATCTGCGGATATCTGGTTACAAACCTGTCGACCAACTCATAAACACCCAGTACATAGTTATGATATGCACCACCCTGCTGTTCTGCCGGAAGTATCCCTGACCATACATCTGTCAAATGACGATTCATGTCCCATTTTACGTAAGCAATGTCCGCGCTGTCCAGTATCGCACCTATCTGATCAAAGAGATAATCCCGTACTTCGGCTCTTCCCATATCAAGTACTAACTGTGCTCTGGAATAGACACCTTTACGTCCCGGAACATGAAAGCACCAATCCGGATGCTCGCGGAATAGATCACTATCTTCATTTACCATTTCCGGTTCTACCCAGATGCCGAACTTCATACCTAATTGATTCACCTTATCTGCAATGCCTTTTACTCCATCGGGTAATTTATCTGTATTTACATACCAGTCCCCAAGTCCGCTCATATCATCATCGCGTTTTCCAAACCAACCGTCATCCATAACAAGCATTTCTATGCCAAGATCTTTCGCATCCCTGGCAATGGAAAGTAATTTTTCTTCATCAAAGTCAAAAGTAGTTGCTTCCCAGTTATTTATCAGGATTGGTCTTCTTTTATTGGCAAATTGACTTTTGCACAGATGGTTGCGATAGGCTCTATGATACTTTCTGGATAGTTCTCCCAATCCATTACCGCTATAGGCACATACCACCTCCGGTGTCAGGAAATTATCTCCGGATTCTACCTGATAGCGGAATCCTGTCGGATGAATCCCCATCACTACTCTTGTCTGGTCATACTGATCTACTTCTGTTTCTGCAATAAAGTTACCACTATATACAAAGGAAAATCCATAACAGCTTCCAAATTCTTCATTCGCTTTGGAATCACACAATATAACAAATGGATTCTGCTGATGACTGGAAGTCCCTCTTACGCTGTCTACCACCTGTTTTCCATGACAGACTGGTCTTCTCAGCATACATCTTTCCATATTATGCTTTCCATAAAAAGATAACAGATCATAATCATGATCCTGTAAATCCACACAGACTGACAATGCGCGATTCAAATAAATAGAATCCTCCATATGATTTGTAATCTTTGCCGCACGGGTGATAATATCATATTCCGGAAGCACTCCATAATACAAGGTAACTTCAATTGGATAGTGGGCATCCTGTAAAGTAATCTCCAGAGTCTGCCATTCCTCTGCACTCCCCCACATTGCCGGCAGGCCTCGTAAGGCATATTTTCCCTGATATATTTTATGCTCTTTATAACGTAATTCTGTCGTCTGACTACCATTTGCATAGGTAACGGCAAGACAACTGCTACGAAAATCGGCGCTTCCGAATGTTGGATATTCCTGTTTGAATTCATCCAGAGAATATGTTCTGTCATCTTCAAGATATGCTTCATAACAATTTCCTGAAAATCCGCAGTCCTCACCTCTTACCAGATAATCAACTTCTGCATCCCCTATTTTCTCTCCATAATATACATGGAACAAATGTCCGAATCGTCCTACCTGCATCTGATAAGTTGCATTTTTTGTTTCCAGTGTAAATATCTTTCTCTTTTCTTCATATTTTATTTCCATATTATAACCTCCCCGGATGCTGTTCTCTTATTTTTTGATTCATCTCGAAACCTTCGTCTCCACTTGGTGTATCATAGCATTCAAAAATAAATCCGCATATGACCTAAACGCAGATATTTATAACTTTATGTGATATGTTTTCTTTATTCTCGATTCTGTTTTTCATGATTTATGCTATACTAGATGGGTAAAGACAATTATTTTGCAGGAATAATAGGGGATTTCAATATGGGAAAACAGACTACTTATAAGAATGCTGCCGGATTTCGTTGTTTGCTTAACATCGAAAGGCAGACCAACGATTTATTTCTGGTTCATTGCGGACAACAGCAATGCCCTCCCGGCTATACGTACAATCACAAGATTCCGAATGAATATCACTTACATTTTATTTTGAATGGAAAAGGAATCCTGGAAATTAATGACCAGCTATACCATTTGAAAAAAGATGATATCTTTCTTATCCCGAAGGAACATCCGATCCGTTACTTTGCGGATGATGAAAATCCATGGGAATATATGTGGATAACGTTTGATGGAGAAATGGCAGACACATATCTCGGACATGCCGATTTATCAGCAGGCACACCCGTTATACATTCTGCCATTCCCAACAAAGTATATCTTCCCATGATTCAGAAAATTCTGGATACCAATGAATTGA
>JAEWWQ010000062.1 GCA_023458855.1 Bacillota bacterium | reverse complement strand
GAGCAACAGGGATATGAAAATGATATTTCTGATATAAGGAGGCATCACGAAATTTATTTATCGGATACTCGCAAGACAGAACCAGCGAAGTACAAGACTGTCATACGTCATCCTATAAAGAAAAAATAATGAGAAAATGTTTGCATAGTAAGATGTAACGATTATGTCCGTCTTGTTTTCACAGCAAGGCGGATTTTTTAATAAAATAGTTGACAAAATTAAAATAAAATATTATGATTAATGCAAACGGTTGCATTAACAATAGATGTGAAAATAAGTAAATACACATCTAATTTTTTTATTCGATAATGCAAACGGTTGCATAAAAGAAAGGTGCTTATGAATATGGCTGTTACGATAAAAGATATTGCAAAAGAAGTAGGAGTAGCTCCGTCTACGGTATCGAGAGTAATCAATGGGAGTGCTTCTATTTCAGAGGAAACCAGAAAAAAAATCACAGAAGTCATGGCAGAGATGAATTATCATCCAAATAGTATTGCCAGAAACTTTGCAAATGGAAGTACAAATACAATTGGACTGGTCATGGATGCACAGGATGAAGCGGCTTTTGCAAATGCGTTTTTCAATCGAAGTGTATATGCCATCGAGTCTATCGCACAAGCAAATGGGTATAATTTATTAATAACAAATAGTTCCGCCTATGATGGAGGCAGCTCGGCTGTTGAAAATCTGGTATTAGAGAAAAAGGTAGATGGAATTATTTTACCTGTTTCTTGTATGAAAAAATCTCTGATCAGTCTTATGAAAAAGAATCAATTTCCTTTTATGATATTGGGAGAGCCACAAAATGCTGTAAAGGATATCAGCTGGGTAGATATTAATAATGTGATGGGGGGCGAAATAGCAGTCAATCATCTGGTTGCAAAGGGATATCAAAAAATAGCTTTTATAGTGGAAGATGAAGAAACGATATTTGCAAAAAAGAGAATAGAAGGATTTCAAAATGGTTTGAAGATGATGAATATGGAAGAAAGGTTTCATTATATAAAAAATTGTCAGGGCAATATCGAAATGGCTGGGAAATTTACAGAGGATTTATTGGAGATGGACAATGCACCGGATGCATTTCTATGTGCCAACAATATGATTGCATATGAAGTGGGAAAAGTAATAAAACACAAAAAAATAGAGATACCACAGGAAATAGGAATTATGACATTTGATAATTATCCGATCGCAGCATATATGGATCCCCCCCTATCGGTTGTAGATATTGATACGTATTCGCTTGGCGAACAGGCAGCGAGTAACCTGATTCAGAATATTAAGCACGCTGACCAGGAAAATAAGCAGATAACGATATCAACAAGGATAATTTCAAGAGAATCAACAAGTAGAGAAAGGAGAGAATGTGATGCAGGAAATGGAAGTATATCATAATAACA
This sequence comes from Bacillota bacterium, assembly GCA_023458855.1. Lineage (GTDB taxonomy): Bacteria > Bacillota > Clostridia > Lachnospirales > Lachnospiraceae > SZUA-378. The sequence goes on along the minus strand of JAEWWQ010000062.1, from coordinate 1,683 downwards.
CACGGCAGTTTGTATATGCGAAATCACGTCACATCATTGTATTTCGAGTACAGGTAAATCGAAGCTGTCGGGTAAAAAAAGTAAAATTGGTATATTGGAGCAGAACAAATGAAGAGGAACAAAAAATAGCAATTTTAAAATGTGAAAGGCGGGATACCTATTTCGATTATTACCAGGAAGAAGTAAAGTTTTCAAAAATAGCAAGATATCAGAGGTATTATTTCGAAATCTCTTTTGAAGGAAGAAAAAAAGAATACCTGACCATGTATGGCGTACAAAGAGAAAAACCGAAGAGTGGATATTTTGAATACCTTTATACGAATGAAGGAGATATTAAGACGGTTCCGGAGTGGGCAAAAGGAATCATATATTATCAAATATTTCCAGAGCGATTTTGTAATGGAAATCAGAAAAATGATCCGGAGGGAACAATGAAGTGGGGGAGTCCTCCAACGCGTGACAACTTTATGGGTGGCGATTTAAGAGGAATTATCAATAAAATAGATTATTTGGAGAGTTTAAAGATAGGCTGCATTTATCTAAATCCAGTATTTCTTGGAGATTTCAATCATAAATATGCTACTACTGATTACTACGAAATTGATCCATGTTTTGGAACGAAAGAAGAACTGAAAGAGTTGGTAGTAAGGTGTCATGAACGGAATATTAGAATCATACTGGACGGTGTGTTTAATCATACAGGTACAAATTTTTTTGCCTTTCAGGATTTATTAAAAAAACAAGAAAAATCAGAATATAAAGATTGGTTTTATATTACAGAATATCCGGTAAAGATATCACACCATAATTACGAGTGCGTGGGTGCCTATAAATGGATGCCAAAACTAAATTCATCGAATCCAAATGTAAGAGAGTATATATTAAAAGTCATGGATTATTGGATTCGAGAGTTCCATATAGACGGATGGAGACTAGATGTATCAGATGAAGTTGATTTATCAGTCTGGCAGGAGGCTCGGCTGATTCTAAAGAGCCGGTATCCGCAGATATTACTTCTGGGTGAAACATGGATGTTTGGAGAGAAGCTGCTACAAGGCGATCAGCTTGACAGCATTATGAATTACATATTTTTGGATGCCATGAAAGAATATTTTGCATGTCATTCTATTGACGAAAAAGAGTTGGAACATAGATTGAATCTGATGTTGTCTAAATACTATTCAGAAAATATTCCGGCACTGTATAATCTGCTTGACAGCCATGATACGGTGAGATTTCTGACACAATGTAAGGAAAATAAGAAGCTGGTGAAAATGGCAGTGGCATTTCAGATGATGTTTATCGGGTCTCCTGCAATATACTATGGAGACGAAATAGGAATATCTGGCGAAAATGACCCTGATTGTAGAAAGACAATGATTTGGGATGAATCAAAACAAGATATGGAGATGCTTGATTGGTATAGAAAGCTTGCGGCTATCAGAATAAACGAGGAATGTGTTAGGGACGGGAATTATCATACAGTCATCTGCGATGAAAAGAACCATATATTTGCATTTGAGAGAAAAAAGGAAACTCAGGCAATATATGTAGTATTTAATAAAAGCGAAAGAGAGGCGGAGAAGGATTTACCTGTTACAAAAGAAGGTTGGTATCGGGATGTACTGAATGAAATGAGTTATAGAACAAAAAAATTGAATCAAACAGAAGGTTATTTTAATG
>JAEWWQ010000061.1 GCA_023458855.1 Bacillota bacterium | reverse complement strand
GTTCCGATGGGATCGATTAATTCCTCCCTATTGGTCAATGTAACCTGCAGATAGTCATTACAATCCTCCAAATGCGCGATTTCCTGGCGCATTAATTCCTGTAATTCACCCTTTATTTTGCGCATATCATGTAAAGGCTTTATCGGTATCTGGCGTACCTGTATCTTTCCTTCTCCATCTATCCTGACAAGGTTCAATCCTTTCCTTTGATTTGTCTCAGAAAATGAATACTTGACGGGCGTACCTGCATAATACACGGAACGCTCACCAATTTTTTGCGCCTTATGGATGTGACCCAATGCAACATAGGTAAAACAATCAAATAGAGCTGCCTCCACATTATCTAATCCGCCTATATTAATCGTAGTCTCCGAATCCGATAATTCCGGACTCTTTCCCCGATCCGTTACAAAATAGTGTGTCACAAGGACGTTTCTCTTATTTTCTAAATTTACCTGCTGAAGCATTATTTCCATCGCTTCCTGGCTGTTTTTTGCTCCCACTGCTGTAGGTTTCACAAACGGAATCAAAATAAAGTTAACATCCCCGAACTCATCCTGCAATACAACCTGCCTGATTCCCCGCGTCACGCTCCCTGCAATATACAGTCCCTGCTTTTCCAGAATCTTATCTGCAAAGCCAATGCGTTCCGGCGAATCGTGATTGCCGCTGATCATAAGCACTGGAATCCTTAGTGCTATTAATTCAGATAAAAATTCATCCAGAATTGTCACCGCTTCTGCTGAAGGAATTGCACGGTCATAGACATCGCCCGCAATCACCAGTGCATCTGCCTGTTCCTTCACAGCAATTGAAATAATCTGCCGCAAGAATAATCTCTGGTCTTCTATAAGTGAAAATTCATTCACTATTTTTCCTATATGTAGGTCACCTGTATGCAGAAATTTCATATATCCCCCTAATGACACCCTAATCCTAGAAACTCGCGTAAACGAACAGAAACACGCTTTGTGAGTTTCGATAGTTATCGCGGCAGTTTGTTGCCCGCGTAAGTTAAAATCAGGCGAAATCTCTCGTGGTGAGAAACTCCGCCTGATAATGAACCATTTTCCAGTTATAGTTAGACTTCTACTGCCCAACCGACAGGTCCTTCAATTTTACCTAATTGAATCCCTGTAATTGTATCGTACAATTTTTGGCTTAGTTCTCCGATGCCACCGTCTTTTATCTGAACATCTGTCTCACCTTCTCTTAAATGTCCAACTGGTGAAATAACTGCTGCAGTACCGGTTCCCCATACTTCTTCAAGTGTTCCATCTAATGCGGCATCAAATAACTCCTGAGCCGAAATTCTTCTCTCTTCCACAGGCAGTCCCCAGGACTTACATAAGTCTATACAGCTTTGTCTGGTAACACCCGGTAAAATGGAGCCGTTCAGCATCGGTGTTATTACAGTTCCGTTAATCTTAAAGAAGATATTCATAGCTCCGACTTCTTCGATATATTTTCTTTCAACACCATCAAGCCATAACACCTGTGAGTATCCTGCATCATGTGCTTTTACCTGCGCTTTTAAGCTTGCTACATAATTTGCACCTGCTTTTGCTTCTCCGAGTCCGCCTCTTACAGCACGTACGTACTCATCTTCAATCCATATCTTGACCGGATTCAGTCCTTCAGGATAATAAGCACCTACCGGTGATAAGATAATAATAAATTTGTAAGTGTTAGAAGGCCTTACCCCAAGAAATGGATCTGTTGCTATAATGAATGGTCTGATATACAAGGAAGTTCCTTCTTTTGTAGGAATCCACGCTTCATCCGTCTTTACCAATTCTTTAATAGCCTGCAGAAAATCTTCTGCTGGTATTTCCGGGATACAGATTCTTCTATTCGTATTATTGGCTCTCTGAATATTCTTGTCGGGACGGAATAATAAAATTCTTCTATCTTCAGTTCTGTAAGCTTTCATACCTTCAAACATCTCTTGTCCATAATGGAATACCATGGCAGATGGTTCTAATTCTATTGGCTGATAAGGAATAATTCGAGGGTCTATCCATCCTTTTCCTTCTTCATAATCCATCACGAACATATGATCTGTAAAAATAGTACCAAATGTCAATGGATTTTCCGGTCCTGGAATTGGCTTCGGATTTGTAGTTTTTTCAAATTTAATATTTAACATAACTGTCCCTGCTCCTTGTAAGATGTAATAGTATTTTCAAATGTCTGCTTCGCAGCCGCTTGATTTTCTTCCGATAGATATCAATCAGAAGTAAAAACACTTCTGATCAAACTCGAAAACTTCGTTTCCTCGTTAACTTATCGGGTAAAATCAAATGTCTGCTTCGCAGCCGCTTGATTTTCTTCCGATAAGTTACATTATTATCCTTTTCCACATTAAAGTCAAGGCGTATGTGCCTTATTATCTCATTTTCTGATATTTTACGAATATATATTCCAGGTCAAAATAGGTCTGTTCTTCGCTGTCGGCTGTTATCTTCCAGTCCTGAAGTTCATCCAGGTTCGGGAAGTAGGTATCCGCATCGTATGCATGGTTTATCCGTGTAACATGAGCCGTATCGCAGTAAGGCAGCATTTGTCTGTACACACTTTCACCGCCAATAATAAAAATATCTTCGCTTTTATAATTTTTAAGCGTCTCCAAAAGTTCCTTTATAGAATGCACCACAGTTGCACCTTTCACTTTGAAGTTCGGATTAGCAGACAGGATTATATTGATTCTGCCCTGAAGCGGAAGCCCGCCGGGAAATGTAGCAAGTGTCTTTCTTCCTAATACGACGATTTTGCCCATCGTTTCCTGTCTGAAATGTTTATGGTCATTTGGGATACTTACCAATAATTCATTCTTATTTCCAATTGCCCAGTTTGTATCTGCTGCTACGATAATATTCATAAATTCAGTTCTCCTTGATTACATTTTTTCTAAATAGCAATCGGAATATTCAAAATCTGGGGACCAGTCATATAATTTTCTACTTTTACGTCATCTCTGGTAAACTGATAAAAGTCTTTAATCTCAGGATTCAGCCAGAACTCCGGTGCAGGATAGACCGGTCTTTGAATCAGTTCTTCTATAATTGGAATGTGTCTGTCATAAATGTGTGCATCTGCAATTACATGTACAAGTTCACCGACATTCATGTCACATACCTGTGCCAGCATATGAACAAGTACAGAATATTGAACAACATTCCAGTTATTTGCCGCCAATATGTCTTGCGAACGCTGATTCAGAATTGCATTCAATGTCAATCTGTCTTCTCCCTTTTTTTGCGTGACATTGAATGTCATACTATAAGCACATGGATAAAGCTTCATTTCGCTCAGATCCTGATGCACATAAATATTTGTCATAATTCTGCGGCTGAACGGATTATTCTTTAAATCATAAATAACTCTGTCCACCTGATCCATCATACCTTCTTTATAATGATGTTTCACACCCATCTGATATCCGTAAGCTTTTCCGATAGAACCATCTTCATCAGCCCAGCTATCCCAGATATGACTGTGCAAGTCATTGATATTATTAGATTTTTGCTGCCAGATCCAGAGCATCTCATCTGTGGCACTCTTCAATGCCGTCTTACGGAGTGTCATCAACGGAAACTCTTTCGACAGGTCGTACCTGTTTACCACGCCAAATTTTTTTATTGTATACGCCGGAGCTCCGTCTTCCCAATGTGGTCTGACCGTCTCTCCTTCCGTGCTCGTTCCATTTTTCAAAATATCCTGACACATATTGATAAATATATTGTCTGCCAAGCTCATTCCTTTTATCTGCCTTTCTTTGTTTCTGTTTCTATAAAACTTCCGTTTCCTATCTGTCCCATTTATCACAAAGAGAATTAATCTGATCTGCAAACTTTGCAAGATCTTTATTTGCCCCGCCTTCATTCTTACGGATAACATTGAGTAATCTTTGTCCTGCTGCCAAAAGCCTGGTAAAGACATCTGTCGCTGCTCTGGTTTTCTTCTTGATTGGAAGTGGAATCGCTTCATATTCACATGTATTCGTCAATAAATCAAATGTAGATCCGCTATAAGGCGCATATGCTTCTATGTCATGCTCATGGATCAGGCATTCCGTAAAACTCTTGCACACACTATCCTCTCCATGTACCACGAACACTCTTTCCGGTTTTTTCCTGAAGCCTTCTATCCATTTCAATAATCCGTTCTTATCCGCATGACCGCTTAAACCTGCCAGCGTACTTATTCTGGCCCTTACCTCAATGGATTCCCCGAATAGTTTTACGGTATCCGCTCCTTCTATCAATGCCCGGCCCAGGGTACCGACTGCCTGATATCCTACAAATAACACGGTACATTCCGGTCTCCACAGATTATGCTTTAAATGGTGTCTGATACGCCCAGCCTCACACATACCGGAGGCTGATATGATTACCTTTGGTTCCTCATCAAAATTGATTGCCTTTGATTCTTCACTTGTAATAGAAAGATTCAGCCCCGGAAATGTAATTGGATTAATTCCCTTATTTACCAGTTCCATTGCTTCTTCATCAAAGCATTCATAAATATTTTTTTGGAAGATACCGGTCGCTTCTACTGCCAGAGGACTGTCCATATATACTGGAAAATCCGGAAAGCCTTTGATCATATGATTCGTTTTGATGGTCCTTATAAAATACAGCAGTTCCTGCGTCCGGCCAACTGCAAAAGAAGGAATTACTACATTACCGCCTTTCGCAAATGTCTCGTTAATTACTTTCGCAAGTTCAGCAATATAATCCGGTCTTTCTCCCTCATGCAATCTATCTCCATAGGTTGATTCCATAACTACATAATCTGCTTCCTCAGTCATTGCCGGGTCCTTGATCAAGGGTTGATTCAAATTTCCGATATCACCGGAAAAAACGACTTTCTTAGTGACAGCTTCCTCCGTCATCCATACCTCAATACTGGCAGAACCCAGTAAATGCCCGATATCCGTAAACCGGATCTGGATTCCTTCACATAAGTCAACTATACTGTTATAGTGACAGGGTATGATCCTCTTAATCGTACCGTCAGCATCCTCCATCGTATAGACAGGTTCCATAGGCTCTACGCCGCTGCTTCGTTTTGCTTTACGATTCTTCCACTCTGCTTCCTGCATCTGGATGTGTGCACAGTCACGTAACATGATACTGCATAAATCTGCCGTCGCATAAGTAGTAAAGATTTGTCCCCTGAATCCTTTTGCATATAGCAGCGGAAGCATTCCGGAATGGTCGATATGCGCATGCGTCAATAATACGTAATCAATCTGGGCTTCCTCCACCGGCAATTCCGCATTTTCAAATACATTCAGCCCCTGCTCCATTCCATAATCCACTAAAATATGTTTTCCACAAGCCTGTAAATAATGACAACTTCCTGTTACTTCATGATCCGCGCCTATAAAAGTTAGTTTCATGATCTGCTCCCGTCTGCATGCATCCACATGCCATTATGTTTTATTCTATTTCGTCTCCAAAAAGTATATTACCAACTGTCGCAATTATATCACTTTTTACAGTAACAGGCAATTTCATCTATCTTTATTTTAATTCATTTGCTGTCGTATAGAAATGATAATAAATTCCTCTTTGCTCCAGCAATTCCTGATGATTTCCTTCTTCTACGATTCCCTTTTCGGTAAGTACCATAATACGGTCAGAATTTTTAATACTGGATAGTCTGTGGGCTATTGTTAATGTTGTTCTGCCCTTTGATAACACCTCCAATGATTTTGCAACCTCAAATTCACTTTCATTATCTAATGCAGAGGTAGCTTCATCCAAAATAATCATTGGGGGATTTTTAAGGAATACCCTCGCAATACTGATTCTTTGTTTCTGCCCACCAGACAACTTCACCCCTCGTTCTCCGATGTACGTGTCATATCCATCCTTCAACTCCCTGATAAATCCATCTGCACCAGCCATGATTGCTGCCTGGATCACTTCTTCTCTGGTAGCATCCAGTCTTCCATATATGATATTTTCATAGATTGTTCCAGAAAATAAATACACATCCTGCTGCACGATTCCAATATTACTGCGCAGGCTCTTCAGCGTAAACGATTTAATGTCTGTATTATCTATCTTGATCTTCCCCTCTGTCACATCAAAAAATCGTGGAATCAGATTACAAAGTGTTGTTTTTCCACCCCCGGAAGGACCTACAATTGCAATTTTTTCGCCTGGTCTGATATGTAGATTCAGATGTGTGAACACCTGATTATGATCATCCGGATACTCAAAGCTCACATCCTCAAACACAATGTCCCCGGATGGTTTCTTCATATCTGTGCTTCCCGGCTCATCAAAAATCTCAATATCGGCATCCATAATCTGTAAGAAACGCTCTATCCCTGTCATACCTCTTTGAAATTGTTCTGAAAATTCAATAATTCTTCGAATTGTTGCAATTAATGTAGAAACATATAACATGTAGGCTACAAGATCGCCCGGTTCTACC
>JAEWWQ010000060.1 GCA_023458855.1 Bacillota bacterium | reverse complement strand
ACTGTATGGACACCTGACATATCAGGTCCGAAAGAGATACAGTCGAGTCCCGGTAATTTATTGGACAGGATTCCGCATTCCAGGCCGGCATGAATTGCCTGAATAATAGGTTCTTTTCCATACATTTCCTGATATACTCGAACCATATCATTACGAAGTCTGGAATCTTTTTTGTATTCCCATGCCGGATAATCTCCCGAACGTGTAATCGTGCCACCCAGATATTCCACCAATGACTTTAGTCTGCTAAATAAGTATTCTTTAGAGGTCTTCACAGAGCTTCGCAATGCATAACGAAGTGAGAATCGTTCCGCAGTTAATGTCATGACTCCAAGATTCAGCGAAGTTTCCACAAGACCTTCAATATCGGCACTCATACGCTGGATGCCGTTGGGAAGCTGGGTAATCAATAAGATTGCTTTTTTAGTTACTTTTTTTACAAGCACCTGCGTTGTGAATTCACCGGCATTAACGGCTGTAATGCGAATATCAGGATCACTGGTAGAGAATTCAGCGGATACGGCATTACCAATTACTTGAATGGAAGAGAGGAATTCTTCAGCCTGATTCTTATCTACCATAACACGCGCCTTTGTTTCTCGTGGGATTGCATTATCTTTTGCACCGCCGTTCAAAGAAACAATCGCATATTCAGAGGTGTCACCGGCTTCCAACAGAATTCTGCCCAGCAGAGTGTTGGAATTGGCACGCCCTTTATCGATCTCCACGCCGGAATGTCCCCCGATGAGTCCGGTTACGGTAATATCAATTGCGATTCCTCTTTTTTCTTCCCATATCGCAGGCAGGACACACTCGGCACTGCATCCGCCGGCACAGCTTGTAAGCAGAAATCCCTCTTCCTCCGAGTCCATATTCAGCAGTCGTCTTCCTTCCAACATGGATACATCAATTCCGGCAGCACCCTCCATTCCGACTTCTTCTGAAACAGTGAATATCACCTCCAACTTTGGATGCGCGATAGTATCGGAAGCTAAAATCGCAAGCGCATAGGCAACTGCGATTCCGTCATCACCGCCAAGGCTTGTTCCCTTTGCGGTAATATAATCGTCCTCCACCAAAAGGGTAAGCCCGTCTGTTTCAAAATCGATGTCACAGTCAGGTTCTTTCTCGCAAACCATATCCAGATGTCCCTGCAGGATTATAGGTTTCACATTCTCGTAACCGGGTGTTGCTTCTTTTATCATAATGATGTTCTTTAACTCATCCTGATAAACTTTTAGATGATGTTCTCTGGCAAAAGATACACAGTAATCACTGATTTTTTCTTCTTTATAAGAAGGATGGGGAATCCTGCAGATTTCCTCAAAATAGTGAAATACTTCTTTTGGCTCTAAATTACTTAATATACCCATGATGTTTCCTCGTTTTCTCTAATTTATAGGAAAATTCTAATTATCAGAAGAATGCTGAAGCATTCTTCCAAAGCGAACTTGTTCGCTATTTTTTAATCTTATTTGTGTATACAATAAATCCATTGTTATGCAATGTCTTGACAAAGTGTGCCAGACGTGGATAGAGTGGTTCTGCTTTTTCACCGAATTTTTCCCCAATCAGGGAACCCATCTCGTAGATAGTGGATTTCCCATCCATACATTCCCAGACAAAACTTCCGAAATCATCCAGTTCAATGTCACTGAATTTCGGACGTTTGAAAATCAGTTGGGCAATGCGGTTAAATAATCCCTTATTCTGGATTTTTATTTCAATATGTCCATTTTTATTTGTTGAGAACTGATATAGGGAATTGTGCTTTGGGATATAATCCAGATAATTTTCTTTATTTTTTGGCATATTTTTTCCTATCTGCGTTTTTCATATTTTAAAGGACATTGTCCCCTTTGGGTAGTATAGCACAAATGTCTGCCGACTTATACAAGGCGGCAGACATAATGCTAATTCGTATTTTTTTTCTTGCCCTTAGATGCAATTACCAATGTGTAGGAAAATATAGCAAATATGATAAGACCGCCCCAGTTGCCAAGATTAATGACACCTGAAAAATTAAGTATATCACCAAGTGATTTTTCTCCGATCTTGATAATTGCGAAAACTGCAAGCAGGATTCCGACAATGCCTTCTCCGGCAATCAGACCGGAGGAATATAAGATACCGCGTTCGATTTTCTCTTTATGTTGGATCGGCGTTTCGCCGGCTGGTTTCTTACGGTCAAGGAACCATTTGATTGCGCCGCCGACCATCATTGGTGTACTTAAGTGGATCGGAAGATATAAACCTACCGCAAATGGAAGTACCGGGATTTGGAGAATCTCTACTACGATTGCAATTCCGACACCCACAAATACCAGCGTCCATGGGAGGTTACCGCCCATAACACCTTCTACGACCATCTTCATCAGAGTAGCCTGTGGAGCAGGAAGTTCAGAGGAACCATAGCCCCATGCAGCATTTAACAGATATAACACACCACCGATTGCCAATGCGGAAGCAATAACCCCAATCAATTCTCCAATCTGCTGTTTCTTTGGAGTAGCGCCTACTATGTAACCTGTTTTTAGATCCTGCGAGGTATCTCCGGAAATTGCGGCAATGATACAGATAACAGAACCTACAACGATGGAAGCAATCATACCTTCCATGCCGATTGTGCCGGTTGCCTTAAAAATGATAGTTGCAATCAATAATGTTGCAATTCCCATACCGGATACCGGATTATTCGAGCTTCCTACAAGTCCCACCATACGGGAGGATACTGTTGCAAAGAAGAAACCAAATACAATAATAATGATTGCACCAACAAGGCTTACCGGAATAGTAGGTATCAGCCACATGACAATAGCAATGACACCTATTCCAAGAATTACAAGATTCATTGGAAGATCCGTATTCAGACGGTTCACGGCTCCCCCTTTTTTGCCGTACACTTTCATCGCATCTTTGAAAGTTTTTATAATTAATGGAAGTGATTTGATTAAACTTATAATTCCGCCTGCAGCTACCGCACCGGCACCAATATAGCGTATATACTTTGACCAGATGCCCCATGTTCCGGCTGTATTGAATAACTCTGTAACAGAAACGTCAGCAGGATAAAGAAGCGTATCCCCGCCAAAGAGTACAATAAGCGGCATGATCACGAACCAGGCTACCGTACCGCCTGCCAATAAGTAGGAAGATACCTGTGGTCCGCAGATGTATCCGACACCGAGAAGTGCAGGAAGCACATCCATACCGATACCGGAACCCTTATAGCTGTTAATCTGAAAATCAACTTCACTCGGAAATATCTTAAAGCCATCTGCAATAAATTTGTAAACAGCGGCAATACCAAGACCAGAAAAAACTACACTGGCTTTTGAACCGCCTTCTTCGCCGGCCATCAGTACTTCGGCACAAGCTGTTCCTTCCGGATACGGAAGCGTTCCATGTTCCTGTACAATCAAAGCGGAACGAAGCGGAATCATAAATAGAACTCCCAGTAATCCCCCAACAATTGAAATCAAAGCAATTTCAGTAAGTGATGGTACCGCATCTCCACTTTCTGCTGCCCACATAAATAATGCAGGTAATGTGAAAATGGCACCTGCTGCCAGGGATTCTCCTGCGGAACCAATTGTCTGAACCATATTATTTTCTAATATGGAATCACGTTTCATGATTACACGGATAATTCCCATGGAAATAACTGCTGCCGGAATAGAAGCAGACACAGTCATTCCTACTCTCAATCCAAGGTATGCATTGGCTCCACCGAATATCACGGCGAGAATGATACCAAGTATTGTTGCTGTCACCGTTAATTCCGGAATTACCTTGTCCGCCGGAATATACGGCTTAAATTCATTGTCTTTGTTCATTTCTAACCCTCCTAGTTTTTGAGTTTATCGCTGTGCTCCGATAAAGCGCAAAGATAACCTAAAGTAATACTAATTATAATATTGGGTTATGGTATTGTCAATAAATAAGCATCGCATATAATGCACAAAAAGAATGTTATTTTATTCCCAGTTGCGGCTAAAGTAAAGCCTGCGGAAGCGCTTAGGAGTCATACTGGTATATTTTTTAAAAATATGAGTAAAGTGGCTCTGAGAACAAAACCCTAAATATTGACTGATTTCAGAAATGCTGTATTCAGAATAGCGGAGGAGACTTTCGGCCTCTGCTATTCTTTTTTTATGAATAAATTCTGTAATGGTCTCTCCGTTTTCCTGTTTGAACAGTGCACATAAGTAATTTTCACTAAATCCCACGTATTCTGCTAACTCTGGGAGTGTAATCTGATAGTGAAGATGAGAGAAAATATATTTTTCTGCCAGTTGATTAGGTGCAGAATTTTT